>DASVIY010000146.1:0-18491 GCA_036386195.1 Acidimicrobiia bacterium
CACGGACTGATCAGCCGGCCACGACGCCCGCAACCGCAGCGTTTGTGCGCGAGCGCGCCGTATAGGGACCACTTTTGCACAAACGGTCGGTGCGAGTTACGCGTCGATGAGGCGTCCGTTGAGGTAGTCGTCGTAGGCCGACAGGTCGAGCAGGCCGTGGCCGGAGTAGTTGAAGAGGATCACCTTCTCTTCACCGGTCTCCTTTGCCGCCAACGCCTCGTCGGCCGCGGCACGAATCGCGTGCCCGGTCTCCGGCGCCGCGAGCTTGCCCTCCGTGTTCACGAACTGCATCGCGGCCTCGAACGTCTTGCCCTGCGGGTACGCGAGCGCTTCCATCCGGCCGGTCTTGACCAGATTCGAGATGATCGGCGAGTCACCGTGGTAGCGCAGACCACCGGCGTGGATCGACGGTGGCACGAAGTCGTGACCGAGGGTGTACATCGGCAGGAGCGGCGTCATCCCCGCGGTGTCACCGAAGTCGTAGTCGAACGTGCCTTCGGTGAGCGTCGGGCACGACGACGGCTCGACCGCGACGAGGCGCACACCGGCATCCTGCACGAACGGCAGCGCGATCCCCCCGAGGTTGGAACCGCCGCCGCACGAGGCGATCACGACGTCGGGCAACGTCTCGCCCGCCTGCAGGAGTTGCTCCTTCGCTTCCAGCCCGATGATCGTCTGGTGCAACAGCACGTGGTTGAGCACCGAGCCGAGTGAGTAGTGCGTGTCGTCACGCGTCGCGGCATCACGCACGGCGTCACTGATCGCAAGACCGAGTGAGCCGGGGTGCGCGGGCTCGTCGACCGGCGAGGACACGACTTCGGCGCCCCACGTCTCCATCATGATCTTGCGGTACGGCTTCTGGTCGTATGACGCACGGACCATGTACACCTTGCACTCGATGTCGAACTGCCGGCATGCGAACGCGAGCGCAGTACCCCACTGCCCCGCTCCGGTCTCCGTCGTGATCCGCTTCACACCCTCCTGGCTGTTGTAGAAGGCCTGCGCCACCGCGGTGTTGGGCTTGTGCGAGCCCGCCGGTGAGAGCGACTCGTCCTTGTAGTAGATGCGGGCCGTTGTGCCGAGCGCGGCTTCGAGTCGCTCCGCGCGCACCAGCGGCGTGGGGCGCCACAGCCGCAGGATGTCGAGCACTTCGCCGGGGATGTCGATCCACGGATCGGTGGCCATCTCCTGGCCGATGAGCGCCATCGGAAACAGGGGCGCGAGATCGTCGGGACCGACCGGTTCGCGCGTCGCCGGGTGCAGCGGCGGTGACAATGGCTCGGTCATCACCGGCAGCACGTTGAACCACGCGGTCGGAAGCTCGTCGTCTCGCAGCACGTAGCGCATGTGTCGTCCCTTTCGGTTACCCCGCCGCTTCTGATCCTTGCCCCCGCCGTTGCACGTTCGCCAGGGCGCGAACCGCCGCCGCGGGGTTCTCGGCTCGCACCAGGGCTTCCCCCACGAGCACCGCGTCGAAACCGGCGTCGGCCATCCGCTGTGCATCGGCGGGGCTGCGGATCGCGCTCTCGGCGACCGTCACCACGTCGGCCGGAAGCCGCTCGATCAGGCGCTCCGCCACGTCCAAATCCTCGCCGAACGTGGTGAGGTCGCGACTGTTGACGCCGATCAGCGTGGCGCCGGCAGCGAGGCTCCGTTCCAGCTCCCGCTCGTTGTGCACCTCCACCAACGCCGCGAGGCCGAGCTCCGACGCGAGCGTACGCAGATCGCCGAGTAGCGCGTCGTCGGGGACGGCCGCGGCGATCAGCAGCACCGCGTCGGCACCGATCGCCCGCGTTTCGTACACCTGGATCTCGTCGATCGTGAAGTCTTTGCGCAGCACGGGAAGACCGGTCGCAGCCCGCGCGTCCTGGAGGTCGGCGACCGTGCCACCGAAGTAGAGCTGATCGGTGAGCACCGAGAGGCACGCCGCGCCACCAGCCTCGTAGGCGCTCGCCAGAACCGTCGGGTCGAGGCCGGGTGCGAGATCACCCTTCGACGGCGACCGTCGCTTGATCTCGGCGATGACCGCGAGCGCGCCGTTGCCGTGCAGCGCCGAACCGAAGTCCCTCGGTGGGGCAGTTGCCAGCGCGGCTTCGAGGATCGTGGCGCGCGTCGCCGGTTCGTGGAGCACCGTGACCTCATCGGTCTTCGTCGCCAGGATCCGCGCCAGCACCTCGCTCATACGACTCGAGTCTGCCACCGGGCTCGATGGCGTTCACCCGACAAACGCCGCCGGTGAACGCAGGGACGCTGCGCCTACGATGCCCGTCCCATGACCACACCCTTGCCCGACGCCTTCCTGTGGGGCACCGCCACCGCGGCTCATCAAGTGGAAGGCGGCAACTGGAACAACGACTGGTGGGCGTGGGAGCACGCTCCCGACACGCCGTGTCTCGAGCCGTCCGGCGACGCGTGTGACCACTTCTGGCGCTACCCGAGTGACATCGCGATGCTCGCCGATCTCGGGTTCAAGGCGTACCGCTTCTCGCTCGAATGGTCACGCATCGAGCCCGAGGAGGGCGAGTGGTCACGCAACGCGCTCGACCACTACCGGCGGATGATCGCCTGTTGCCACGACCACGGCCTGCTCCCGGTCGTGACGTTCCACCACTTCACGACGCCGAGGTGGGCAGCGGCGTCGGGTGGATGGGAAGACCCGCAGACCGCCGAGCGCTTCGCCCGGTTCTGTGAACGGGCGGTCGTGCATCTCGGCGACGGCATCGGCATCGCGTGCACGCTCAACGAGCCCAACGTCATCGGGTTGATGGGCTACTTCCTCGGTCAGTTCCCGCCGGGCAAGCAGGACGCGGGCGCGTGGCAGCGCGCCAACGAGACTCTGATCCGCGCACATCAGCTCTCCTACGAAGTGATCAAAGCCAGCGTCGACGCTTCCGTGCCGGTCGGCCTCACGCTCTCGATGGCCGACTTCCAGGCCGAGCCCGGCAGCGAGCCGATGATGCAACAGGCGCGCCACGCCATGGAGGACGTGTTCCTCGAAGCCGCGCGTGGCAACGACTACGTGGGCGTGCAGACATACACGCGCTTGCGTTTCGGTGACGCCGGACTGCTCGGTCCGGAGCGCGGCGTGCGCACCACGATCATGGGCTACGAGTTCTGGCCCCAATCGGTCGAGGCCACGATCCGGCGCGCGATCGAAGTCGCGGGCATCCCCGTCTACGTGACCGAGAACGGGATCGCGACCACCGACGACGCGGAGCGCATCGAGTTCGTCACCCTCGCGCTCGAAGGCGTGCGGCGCTGCCTCGACGACGGGCTCGACGTCCGCGGATACTTCTACTGGTCGGCGCTCGACAACTTCGAGTGGGCCTACGGCTACGGCCCGACGTTCGGACTCGTTGCCGTCGATCGCGCCACCCAGGCGCGCACCGTGAAGCCGAGCGCGGAGTGGATCGGCGGGCTCGCGCGCGATAACCACCTTCCCGACTGACCGCTCCCACCAAGCCCCGGGGCGGTGCCGTCCGGGCGGATCCGCAGGTGCGGCAGGGCCTCTTGCCCGCTTTACGCATTCATCACGCCGGGATGACACGGCACCCGTGAAGACGGCGCGACCATGAGGGTGTGGAAAAGGGCACGATCCTCGTCGTCGACGACGAGCCCAACATCGCCGATCTGGTCGATCTGTATCTGGCCCGTGAGGGATTCCGGGTGTTGAAGGCGGCCGGCGGCGAGGCGGGGCTCCAAGCGATGCGTGACCACCGTCCCCGCCTCATCGTGCTCGACGTGGGGCTCCCCGACGTCGACGGCCTCGAGGTGTGCCGGCGCATCCGGGCGACCTCGCAAGTGCCGGTCATCTTCCTCACCGCGCGCGACGGCGAGGTCGACCGGGTTCTCGGCCTCGAGCTTGGTGCCGACGACTACCTCACCAAGCCGTTCTCCCCTGCGGAGCTCGTGGCGCGCGTCAAAGCCGTGCTCCGGCGGGTCGACGGCGCCGCGCCGCCCGAGGTCGTGCAGGCGGGCCGCGTGACGATCGACATCGGTCGCCGCGAGATACGCATCGACGACGCGGCGGTCGAGTTCACGACGAAAGAGTTCGACCTGCTGCGCTACCTCGCGGAACGGCCCGGCCTCGCGCTCAGCCGCCAGCAGATCCTCGATGGTGTGTGGGGCTACGGCTGGTACGGCGACGCCCGCACCGTCGACGTGCACATCGCGCAAGTCCGCAAGAAGGCGGGCGACGCGCTCACGATCAAGACGGTCCGCGGTGTCGGCTACCGCCTCGAATCGTCGTGAGCAGACGCGCGGGCCGGCTGCGCACCCGACTTCTCGCAGCGATGGTCGTGATCGCCTTCGGCGTCCTCATGATCACCGGGCTCGGCACCTTCGCGCTGGCGCGCCGTTCCAACAGCAACTCCGCACTGCACGACCTGCGCACGCAAGCCCGCCAGGCAACGAGCGATCTCAACCCGGCGCTGGCCCAGATCGACAACCGCACTCCCAACGGTGGCAACGGCGTCGCCGGTCTGGCCCGGTTCATCGGCGCAGCGTTGCGGCTCACGAACGGGTCAATCGTCGCGGTGACGCCCGCCGGACAGGTGCGCGACGGTTCCGAAGCGTTGCCCACTCGCCGCACCCGCGCACCCGCGGCCGAACAGTTCCTCCAGGTTCCGGCCGGCCTCGACGCCAGCGACCTCAATCCACCCGGCCTGCTCAAAGCCAACGAGCAGTCGGGTGTTACGAATGCGCTCGCGTACGTCGCCGAGCCGCTGCAACCGCTGGCGGGAAATCCCGACACACCCGTCCTCGTCCTCACCAAGCAGCTGGAGCAGAATCCGCTCGGTCGATCGAGCCCGTTCTTCCTCCTGACCGGGGCGATGGCGCTGGGCGCCGCGGTGGTCGTGTCCCTCATCCTCGCTCGGCGCATGACCCGTCCACTGGCGGCTATGGAAGCGACCGCGGACCGCATCGCGAGTGGCGACCTGTCCGCGCGCACCGGTGTGTCGGGCCACCAGAGCGACGAGCTCGTCGACTTGGGCAAGAGCATCGACGACATGGCCGAGCAGCTGGAATCGGCACGGGGACTCGAACGCGCGTTTCTCCTCAGCGTGTCGCACGACCTGCGCACGCCGCTCACGTCCATCCGGGGCTACGCGGAAGCGCTCGCCCATGGCGCCGCCGAGACGCCGGAGCAACGGGTCCGCGCGGCCGAGATCATCGAGGCCGAGGCGCGTCGCCTCGAGCGCCTCGTCGCGGATCTGCTCGAACTGGCGCGCCTCGACACCCATCAGTTCTCGCTCACACCGCGACCTATCGATGCCCGTGCGGTTGTGGCTGCGTCGGTTGACGGCTTCCGGCCATCGGCGCAGGACCTCGGCGTCGCCCTGGAATGCGCACCGGGCCCGCCCATTCCGGTTGACGCCGATCCGGAGCGCCTCGGCCAGATCGTTGCCAACCTCATGGAGAACGCGCTGAAGTACGCGGTGGCGTCGGTGTCGGTCGAGGTCTACGCGACCAACGGTACCGTGCGGCTCCGCGTCGACGACGACGGCCCGGGCATCCCGCCCGCCGACATGCCCCGGGTGTTCGACCGGCTGTATACGGCTCGCCCCGCGCCCGGCCGCAAGGTGGGCACGGGACTCGGCCTCGCGATCGTCCGGGAGCTCGCGTCGACCATGGGCGGACAGGCCGAGGTGTTCGCCGTCGACGGGCGCGGAACTCGTTTCCTCGTGACGATCCCTGCCGGCCCCCCGCCGCCGCCCACGCCCGTGGCCGGCGCCACAGACAACCCGCCGTCGGCCCCGTAACTCCAGTTCCCTCGAACTGGCCCGCGTTTGCTCAAGAAATACTTGAGTGATCGCGGACCAGTTCGGTTGTTGTCAGCTCACTGAGCGAACTGGCCCGCGTTTGCTCAAGAAATACTTGAGTGATCGCGGACCGGTTCGGTGGTTGTCAGGTCACGAGCGGCAGTGCTTCTATGCGCGCGAGACGTTCGCCGTCGGGGCCGCGCACGACGACCTCGGCCGGCGGCTCGACCTGGCGCCGCACCATCGCCAACGCGATCGGCCCGAGCTCGGGTGATGCCGCGACACTCGTGAGCGCGCCGATCACCTTCCCCTCGGCCAGCACCTCGGCGCCGACCGAGAATGGGTCGCCTGCATCGACGCGCACGCCGCGCAAGAAACGGTTGACGTGACCGCGGGTGTCGATGCGGCACACGAGCTCCTGACCCAGGAAGCAGCCCTTGGTGAACGACACCGCGTCGAGCTCGAGGAACGCCTCTTGCGGGATTGTCTTCTCGTCGGTGTCGAGACCCTGGCGGGTCACACCGGCCTCGACCCGCACAATCTCGTAGGCGTCGACGCCGCACTCCGCGACGCCGGCCTCGACGAGCACCCGTCGCGCGTCCGCGATCGCGCCGCGACTGCCGACGACGTCGATACCCTCGACTCCCGGCCAATCGGTGCGTACGAGGCGGCGGCTTGCACCCCACGCCACGTGGTCGTGCGCGCCGGGGGGCGGCGCAACCCCTGTCGCAGCTTCGATGCGCGCACGCGTCTCGGGCCCACGCACGACGAGCTGGCCCCAGTCGTCGGAACGGTCGATGACGTCGACCTCGACTCGGATCTTGAAGCGGTTCAGCGACGCAGCGAGCTGCGCACCGAATCCGGCTTCGCAGTCGCACCACCACTCGTCGCCGACGTGCAGCAGCCGAAAGTCGACGTCGAGCTTGCCCTGTGGCGTCAGGAGGAGCGAGTGGCCCCCTCCGCCGTCGGCCAGCGCGTCGAGGTCTTGCGACACGAGGCTCTGGAGAAACGATGCGGCATCCGGCCCGGTGACGAGCACCGCGCCGCGGTCGGATCGATCGACGACGCCCGCGGCGTGGCGCAGTGCCTGATACTCGTCGGTGAGGCTCATGCAGGTCGTTCGCGATGGGGTTGCGCGATCGGCGCGAGGTTGCGCGACGCGGCTGCAGCGGTGAGCAACGCCCGCGCCTTGTTGCGACATTCCAGATCTTCGAGCTCCGGGTCGGAATCGGCCACGACACCCGCGCCCGCCTGCACACTTGCGCGGCCGTTGCGCCAGATCATCGTGCGGATCGCGATCGCGGTGTCGAGGTTGCCCGAGAAGTCGAGGTAGCCCACCACTCCTGCATACGGCCCCCGTTTCGTCGGCTCCAGGTCGTCGATGATCTCCCTCGCCCGCACCTTCGGCGCGCCGCTGACCGTGCCCGCGGGAAACGTCGCCCGCAGCACGTCGACGGGTGTCTTGCCCTCGGCGAGGTCGCCCGCAACCTGGCTCGTGAGGTGCATCACGTGGGAGTAACGCTCGAGCGTCATCAGCTCCTCCATGCGCTCGGTGCCGAAGCGCACGACGCGGCCGACGTCGTTGCGGGCGAGGTCGACGAGCATCACGTGCTCGGCACGCTCCTTTGGATGCTCCACGAGCTCGGCCGCCATACGCCGATCGTCGTCGTCGGTGCGCCCCCGCCGGCGTGTGCCCGCGATCGGACGGCTGATCACGCGTCCGTCGAGCAGCTGCACCATCGGCTCGGGCGACGAGCCCACGAGCGTGGCTTCGGCATGACGCAGGAAGTACATGTACGGCGACGGGTTGACCTGCCGCAACACGCGGTATACGTCGAAGGGGTCGTACTCGCCTTCGAGATCGAAGCGCTGCGCGAGCACGACCTGGAAGATGTCGCCCGCAAGGATGTGCTCGCGCGCCGCATCGACGGCGCGCCGGTATTCGTCGCCGGGCATCGTCGACGCGCACGCCGGGAGATCGGTCAGCTCGTCGGGTGGGGGCGGCGAAGGCGTATACGGGAGCGGACGGGCGAGCTCGTCGACGAGCACGTCAAGACGGGCGACGGCGCGGTCGTACGCGTCGGACGCCGCGGCTTTGGTGGTGCCGGGACTCAGGAAGACGTTCTCGATCAGGTAGAGCCGCTGACGGAAGTGATCGAACGCGGTGACGTGACCCGTGAGCGAGAGCACGGCGTCGGGTGCGCCCAGGTCGTCGTGGGGCACATTTGGCAGCCGCTCGATCTCGCGCACGACGTCGTAGCCGAGGTAGCCGACCACGCCGCCGTGAAACGGCGGGAGCTCGGGTAGATGGGGCGCGCGGTATGCGCCGAGCAGCGACTCGATCGCGGCGAGCGCCCCACGATCGCAGGCCATGCCGTCGGGCGGCGTGCCGACGCATTCGACCACGCTGCCGCGCACGCTGAGTTTCAGCGCCGGGTCGCGCCCGATGAACGAGAACCGGCCCCAACGCTCCGCGTGCTCCACCGACTCGAGCAGAAAACCGTCGCCGTCACCGACGAGCTTCACGAACGCGGAAACCGGGGTCTCGAGATCGGCCAGCACTTCGCGCCAGACCGGGACCACCGTGTAGTCGCGCGCGAGCTTCACGAACTCCTCGCGCGAGGGCCGGACGTTGGTCACCGGTCGGCGATCAGACGGGTCCCGGCGTCGCGGCTCCGCCGAAGGCGCGGAAGAAGCACGTGCGCTCGCCCGTGTGGCACGCGCCGCGCCCCTCCTGCTCGACCAGGAACAGCAGCGTGTCGTTGTCGCAGTCGTAGAAGGCCTCGCGCACCCATTGGCGGTCGCCGGAGGTCTCGCCCTTGCACCAGAGCTCCTGACGGCTGCGGCTCCAGAACCAGGTGCGCCCGGTCTCGAGTGTCCTTTGCAACGAACCGGCGTTCATCCAGCCCAGCATCAGCACGACACCGGTTTCGGCTTCCTGAATGATCGCGGGCGCCAACCCCGACTCGTCGAACTGCACCGCGCCCAACTCTTCCATCGTGGCGGAGATCGGCGTCGCGATGATCTCCTCGGGCGCTGCCCACTCGGACGGCGGCACCGCGGGCCATCCGGAGTCCGATGACTCAGAAGCCGCGGGCGGCTCCGGCGTCGAAGTGGTGGACATGAAGCTCAGGGTAGCCGCGCGGATGCGACGCGCCGACGCCCTTTGCCCGCGCGAGACTCACCGACCATGCCCGATCCACCCCGCGCCAAACGCCGCCCCAGAGTGCTTCGCCACGGCAACGATGAGCGGGTCGACGAGTGGTACTGGCTGCGTGAGCGGGACGATCCCGCGGTGCTCGCGTACCTCGAGCGCGAAAACGAGTACACGAAGGCTGCGCTCGCTCACACGGACGCGCGCCAGGAGAGGCTCTTCCACGAGATCAAGGCACGCGTGCGGGAGACCGACGTCTCCGCGCCGGTGCACAAACCGCCGTACGACTACTTCACGCGCACGTTCGAGGGCCGGCAGTACCAGATGCACGGCCGCCGCCCGACGGGCGCTCCCGACGGCATCGACGAAGAAGTCCTCGTCGACGAGAACGCGCTTGCCGACGGTCACGATTACTTCGCGCTCGGCGGGTTCGCCGTGAGCCCCGACCAGGCGCTCCTCGCGTACTCCACCGACGTCACCGGTGGGGAGCGGTACGAGCTGCGGGTGCGCGACCTTGCCGCCGGTACTGAGCTCGAGGAGGTGATTCCGGACACGTCGTACGCCCTCGCGTGGGCCAACGACAATCGCACGTTCTTCTACGTGCGGCCCGACGACGCGGAGCGTCCGTTTCAAGTGTGGCGCCACAAGCTCGGCACGCCGGTAGGTGATGACGTGCTGGTGTACGAAGAAGCCGACGAGATGTTCTACGCGTCGGTCGGCCGTACGCGCAGCGACCGCTTCGTCATGATCTCGGTCGACTCGAAGACGACCAGCGAGACCCGGTGCATCGACGCGGACGATCCGACGAGCGAGGCGTTCGTGATCGAGCCACGACGGCCGGGAGTCGAGTACCACGTGGAGCACCACCACTCGCCCGAGCTCGGCGACCGGTTCTTCGTATTGACCAACGATGACGGCGCCGACAACTTCAAGCTCATGGTCGCGCCGGTCGCGTCACCGGGCCGGGCACAGTGGCAGGAAGTGATCGCCCACCGACCCGAGGTGCGCCTCGACGACGTGGAGGCGTTCGCGCACCATCTCGTCGTCACCGAACGGGCCGATGCGCTCGAGCGCATCGTGGTGACCCGCTTCGCCGACGGCGCCACGCACGTCATCGCCATGCCGGAGCCGGTGTACTCCGCGGGCCCGGGCGCCAACGCTGAATACGACACCACGGTCCTGCGCTACGTGTACACCTCGATGGTCGTACCGGGCTCGTCGTACGACTACGACATGGACGCGAAGGTCGCGACGCTCGTCAAACGCCAACCGGTCATCGGCTACGACCCCGAGCGGTACGAGACGCACCGCGAGTGGGCGACCGCGCCCGACGGCACCCGGGTGCCGATCTCGCTCGTGCACCGGCGCGGCCTCGCGCACGATGGCTCCGCGCCGTGCCTGCTGTACGGGTACGGCTCCTACGAGATCTCGATCGACCCCACGTTCTCGTCGGCTCGGCTCAGCCTGCTCGAACGCGACTTCGTGTTCGCGATCGCCCACGTTCGCGGTGGCGGCGAGCTCGGCCGTCATTGGTATGACGACGGCAAGCTTGCGCACAAGCGGAACACGTTCACCGACTTCATCGCGTGTGCCGAACACCTGATCGCGCTCCGGTACACCTCACCGCGTCGTCTTGCGGCCCGTGGCGGCAGCGCCGGCGGGTTGCTCATGGGTGCGATCGCGAACCTACGTCCCGACTTGTTCCGGGCGATCGTCGCCGAGGTGCCGTTCGTCGATGTGCTCACCACCATTCTCGACGAGGCGTTGCCGCTCACGATCACCGAATGGGAGGAGTGGGGCAACCCCGCGACCGATCCGGCGATCTATGCGCTGATGAAGTCGTACTCGCCATACGACAACGTCGCGGAGCAGCGGTACCCGGCCATGCTCGTGACCGGCGGGCTCAACGACCCGCGTGTGAGCTACTGGGAACCGGCGAAGTGGGTGGCGAAGCTGCGCGCCAGGAAGATCGACGACCGGCTGCTCGTGTTGAAGACCGAGCTCGGCGCCGGGCACTCCGGCCCGTCCGGCCGCTACGACGCCTGGCGCGACGAGGCGTTCGTGCTCGCATTCCTCCTCGACCAACTCGGCGTCGACGAGCCGCCCGAGCGAGACAGGGGCTGAGCGCGCTAACCGTCAAGTGGCACGATGGCGGCGAGCTGCCGCGACTCCGCGAGCAACGTGCCGCCGGCACTCCACACCTCGCCGTCTTCTTCCATGAAGCCCTCAGCCGCCGTACCCGTGCGGAAGCGCGCGAAGACGAAGTCGTCGGGCGCCGCGGCCGGCACCGGCAGCGTGGCGCGGAAGTGGATCGTGAGGTCGATCGTCGGCACAAAGAGGGCCAGGCCGGTGCGGGCGAACAGGGGCGGCAACCAGCCGTCGGTGACGGCCGCAATTGCGGGCGCGCCGAGCAGCTGGCGTTCGGGCAACCGGATCCAGCCCCCGTACTCGGCCGGCGGCGCGGTGGGCGTGCCGAGCACCGGCGTTGACCCGATCGTCCATCGGCGCTCCCAGCGGTGCGCGATCGGTGGAGCATCGTCGAGCGTGATCATCGTGTCGACCGACTCGGGCGCCGGGTGGTCGGGCATTTGGCGGTCGCGCAACTCCGGCGCGGCACGCGCGATCGAGAACGCAGCGAGCGCAATGGCGACCAGGCGGCCGTCCTGCTCGACACGCGCCGAGGTGTTGGTCTGTGAGCGGCCGACGCGCTCGAGCGTGGTGTCGATCGTGCACGCGCCGTCCGCGGGCGGCGCGGTGTAATGAATCGTCAGCGAGCGCGGCGACCGGGCCGGATCGTCGACCGCCGCGAGCAGTGCACGCAGGATGATCGCCGCGATGTACCCGCCGTTGGGGCCGCGAATGACGTCCCACTTCGGATTGATCTCCGCGGCGAAACGACCGTCGCCGAGGGCGTGGACTGCAGTCTCGGCCGCGAAGTCGAAGGTGGGCGAAGCCGTCATCGGGGCGGGAGCCTACGCTGCGCGGCTGTGACCGAAACACTCGAGTTGCACACGGCCGACGGTGAGACGCTCGAAGCCGAGACGGTGGATCCCTCGGGGGAGCTGCGCGCCGGCGCGGTGCTGTGCCATCCGCATCCCCAGTACGGCGGCACGATGCGTTCGATCGTGATCAGCGCGCTCTTCGACGCGCTCCCGCGTGCGGGCGTGCGCTGCCTGCGGTTCAACTTCCGCGGCGTGGAGCGAAGCTCCGGCGCGTACGGCGACGGCCGCGCCGAGCGCCATGACATCGTCGCGGGCATCGACACGCTCACCGCCGGGCTTCCCGCCGGTATCCCCGTCGTGCTGATCGGCTGGTCGTTCGGCGCCGACGTCGCGCTCTGCGTACCCGACCCGCGCCTGGCCGCGTGGATGGCGATCGCGCCTCCATTGCGCTTCGCGACCGATGTCGAGGCCGTCGCCCGCGACCCGCGCCCGAAGCTGCTGGCGCTGGCGGAGCACGACGAATTCCGGGATCCGGCATCGGTGCGCGAGGCGATTGACGGTTGGGCCAACACCGACGTCGAGATCCTCGCCGGGGCGACGCACTACTTCGTCGGGCGTACCGATCGCCTGGCCGACCTCGCCGGTCGCTATGTGGGCGAAATCGCGGCGACCGCGACCTCGCCGTAACCCGCGGGCGACCTGACCAGGCCTCGCTCACGCGCGCACTGAACGTCGATGCGGCCAAGACCCATCGAACTGGCCCGCGATCACTCAAGGATTTCTTGAGGAAACGCGGGCCAGTTCCTGCACAACCCGCGACCGACGCGGCAACGCGCGCCCGACGGGCTACGCGGACGCGACCGCCGGGGCCATCCCGTGACGCATGAGAAACGACACCCGCCGCTCCACAACCGCACGCCAGGTCGCGAAGTCGGTCTCGTACCGGGCGCGGTCGCCGTCCTCGTACGCATGCTCGAGCTCGTCGAAGGCGGCGTCCTCCGCGTCGAGCAGCTCTCGGTACCGCCGGAGGAATCCTTCGTCGACGACCCCGTTCGTGTCGGTCATGGGACCCCCTTGTCGGGACGGGACGCAGGAGCGCCGCCATCGAGACTGACGGTAGCCAAGATCCCGCCCCTGTGCGGCCGACCACCGCTTTCGTTCGTGACCTGCGGTTACTCCGGGCGCCGGACGGCGGACGCGAGGGCGTCGGCGAGGGTGAAGCGCCCCTCGTAGAGGGCGCGTCCGACGATGCTGCCGGCGAGCCTGCGCCCGCCGGCTTCGAGCGCGGCGAGCGCGGCGAGGTCGTCGAGCGTGCCGACACCGCCGCTGGCGATGACCGGCACCGCGCTCGCCTCGAGCACCGCCGCGAGCTGCGCAAGATCGGGGCCGGCCATCGTGCCGTCACGCCCGATCTCGGTGACGATCAGCGCGCTCACTCCCGACCCCGCGAAGCGCCGCGCGAGGGTCACGAGGTCGGCACCGGTGCGTTCGGTCCATCCCCGCACCGCGACTTCACGCCGGCGCGCGTCGAGACCGACGGCGATTCGATCGGGGTGCTCCGAGCACAGCTCGTCGACCAGCGCAGGTCGCTCGACGGCGGCCGTGCCCACAACGACGCGGGCCACGCCGGCGGCGAGCAGCGCTTCGGCTGCGGCAGCCGTCCGCACACCCCCGCCGCTCTGGATCCGGCAGGGCACCGCCGCGGCAACGGCCTCGATGATCCCGAGATTCGTGGCTTCACCGGTGCGCGCGGCGTCGAGGTCGACGATATGGATCCACTCCGCACCGGCGTCGGCGAACTGCCGAGCCACCGCAAGCGGATCATCGCCGTAGACGGTCTCGGCGTCGAAGTCGCCCTGACGCAGGCGGACGCACTGACCGCCACGGAGATCGATAGCGGGATACAGCAGCATCGGGCGCGCAGTGCTCAGAGCGTGCCCTTGGTCGACGGCACGCCCGTGCCCTCGATCTTCACTGCATCGCGCAGCGCCCGGGCCACGCCCTTGAACGACGCCTCGATCACGTGATGACCGTTGCGCCCCGACAAGGAGCGCATGTGCAGCGTGATGCCTGCCGCGATCACAACCGCGCGCCAGAACTCCTCCGCCAGCTGCGGATCGAACGTGCCGATGTGATCGGCGACGGGGTTGACGTCGTAGACGAGGAACGGGCGGCCCGACAGGTCGAGGCCCACTTGCACGAGCGCCTCGTCGAGCGGCACCAGCGAAGAGGCGAAGCGCCGCACGCCGGCCTTGTCGCCCAGCGCTTCGGCGAGCGCGGTGCCGAACACGATCCCCACGTCTTCGATGGTGTGGTGCGTGTCGATCTCGAGATCGCCGTGCGCCTCGATCCTGAGGTCGAACCCCCCGTGCTTGCCGAGTTGCTCGAGCATGTGGTCGAAGAACGGGATGCCCGTCGACGCGCTCGCCTCGCCAGCGCCGTCGAGCACGAGATCGAGCGTGATCTGCGTCTCCTTGGTCTCGCGGTGTTGGTGCGATGTGCGCCCGCTCATGTGACCGGTACCTCCTCGAGGGCCTCGCGTAGCGCTGCGAGGAACGCGTCATTCTCCGCGGCCGTGCCGATCGTGATCCGCAGACAGTTGTCGAGACGGGGCCAGCGCGCAAAGTCGCGCACGAGGACGCCGCGGTCGACGAGACGTTGCCAGAGCGCGTGGCCGTCGCCGTCGACCTGCACGAGCACGAAGTTCGCGCCCGACGGGAACACCGTCAGGCCGGGGAGGCCGTTCAGCGCATCGACGACCCGGGTGCGCTCCTCGACCAACCACGACACCCGCGCGTCCATCTCGGTGACGTGGTCGAGCGCGAGGATGCCCGCGAGCTGGGTTGGCACCGCGAGGTGATACGGCAGCACGACCTTCTCGAGCTCGGCGACGACCCAGGGCGGCGCGACGCAGAACCCGAGGCGTAACGACGCCATCGACCACACCTTGGAATAGGTGCGCACCACGACCAAGCGGCCGCCGTCGTCGATGAGCCCGAGCGCGCTCCAGTCGGAAAACTCGCCGTAGGCCTCGTCGACCACCACGAGACCATCGGTCGCGTCGAGCAGCGTCGCGACCGTCTCGGGCCGCTCGACCGTGCCCGTGGGGTTGTTGGGACTGCAGAGCAGGGTGATCGTGGGACGGGTCTCGCGCAGCAGCGCGGCCGCGCTCCCGGGGTCGATCGCAAAGTCGGCGCCGCGCTCCCCGACCACCACTTCGGTGCCGGTGATCCGTGCAATGTGACTGTGCAGCGCGTACGTGGGCTCGAACACGGCGACCCGCCGGCCCGCGCCCCCGTAGGTGAGCAGCAAGGTCTGGAGCACCTCGTTGGAGCCGTTCGCGCAGAAGAGCCGCTCGACCGGTTGTGCGAGGTGGCGCCCGAGCGCGCGGCGCAGGTCGCGCGCGCTCCGGTCGGGGTACCGGTGCAACGGTACCTGCGCCAGCCGCTGCGTCCATTCCTCGACGAAGCCGGGCGGCGGCGCGTAGGGACTCTCGTTGGTGTTGAGCCGCACCGCGACGTCGACCTGCGCCGAGTGGTAACCCTCGAGCGCTCGCAGGTCGTCGCGCGGCTCGACCGGCGCCTCGGTGGGCCGTTCGGCGGACGTCACGACGGCGCCGTTCGCATTGCAACCGCGCGGGCGTGCGCGTCGAGTCCCTCGACGGCGGCAAATGCCGCGATGTGGGGAGCGATCCGGTGCAGCGCAGCCTCGTCGACGTCGACCACGTGCACGTGTTTACGGAAGTCGTCGACCCGGAGCGCGCTCGCGAATCGAGCCGTGCGGGCAGTGGGGAGCACGTGGTTCACACCGGCGACGTAGTCGCCGACGACGGCAGGGGCCCACGGCCCGCAGAAGACGGCCCCCGCGTTGCGCACCAGGAGCACCAGCGCGTCGGGATCGAGCGTCATGAGCTCGAGGTGCTCCGGCGCGATCACGTTGGCGACGCGCATCGCGGCGTCGGGGCCGTCGACGAGAATCGCGCGTCCACCGCTGCCGAGGGTCGCCTCGATGTCGCCGCGGCGGCCGGCGGTGACGAGCATCGCTTCGATGGCACGATCGACGGCGTCGACCACCGTCTCGTTCCACGTCACCAGCACCGCCGCGCCATCGGGACCGTGCTCGGCCTGTGCGAGCAGGTCGGCGGCGACGTTGTCGGGCGATGCCGTGTCGTCGGCCACCACCACCAGCTCCGACGGACCGGCCATCGACTCGATGCCGACCACGCCGGCGACCTCTCGCTTCGCCAGCGCAACGTAGACGTTGCCGGGTCCGACGATGACGTCGACCGGGCGAATCGTGTCGGTGCCGTACGCCAGCGCGGCGATCGCTTGTGCGCCGCCGACCCGATACACCTCGGTGATCCCCACCAACGCCGCCGCGGCCAGCGTGGGCGCCGCGATGTGCCCGTCGCGGTCGGGCGGCACACACAACGCGACCTCGCGTACGCCTGCGACCTGCGCGGGAATCGCGGTCATGAGCACGGTTGACGGGTACGCGGCGCGTCCGCCCGGCACGTACAGGCCGGCCCGGTCAACCGGCACGACCAGCTCACGAAGCGTCACGCCGTCACGCTCGACGCGCACCTCAGGCCCTCGCTGCGCCTCGTGATACGCGGTGATCTCGGCGCGGGCGTAGCGCAACGCGGCGCCGAACTCGGCACTCACGCCGTCGAGCGCGGCATCCATCTCGCCGCCGGAGACCCGCAGCTCGTCGATTGCACAGCCGTCGAACCGCGCGGTGAGCTCACGTAGGGCGGCGTCGCCACGTTCGCGAACGGCCCCGATGATCTCGCGAACGGCCGCGACCGGCTCGTCGTCGCCGCCCGGTCGCGCGAGCAGAGGAGCCAGATCAGCGGTATCGCCGTTGAAGGCGCGGAGGTCGAGTCGGGACAGCATGGGAACGGTTCATCGTAACCGTGAGCGTGCACGATTCCGGTTGAATAGTGCGCGAATTGCTACGTGCCAGCATTGGGTACAGGCTGCCGTCGTGGCGTCCGCGTCTTCCGATTCCGCCGAGCTGTCGACCCTCCGCTCGCAGCTGGAGGAGCTGACGATGCGCGTCGTGCAGATCGCGGACCGCTACGCCGAGACACCCGACTCCGCGATCGCAGCCGACCTGTACGGCGCCGAACGCAGCCTCATCGGCGCCCGCCGCGCCGTCGACCACGCGATCCGCGCCCTCGACGACCTCTCCTGATTTCATTCTTGCGTCGCAGAACGTCATGTCATGATGATTTCCGACGCAAGAATGGAAATCGCGGCTCGCAGCCTCACGTCACGCGCTTGCGGGGCTTCGGCGTGACGACTCGAAATGCTGACGGGCAGGTGTCGTTGAGCACGCAGACGTCACAACGGGGGTTGCGCGCGTAACAGACCTGGCGACCGTGGAGGATGAGGCGCAACGAGAAGCGGCCGCGCTCGTCGGCCGGCACGAGGGCGTTGAGATCGTGCTCGACCTTCACCGCGTCGTCCTCGGTAGTGAGCTTCAGACGGCGCGCGAGCCGGCCGACATGGGTGTCGACCGGCAGTCCCGGCAGCTCGAAGGCGACCGAGCGCACGACATTGCCCGTCTTTCGTCCGACGCCGGGCAGCGTGACCAGGTCGTCGAGCTCGCGCGGGATCTCGCCGCCGTAGCGTTCCTCCACGGCGCGAGCCATTCCGATCAGACTGCGCGTCTTCGAGCGGAAGAACCCGGTCGAGTGGATGAGGCGCTCGACTTCGGCCGGGTCGGCGTGCGCAAGGTCAACCGGCGTCGGGTACCGGGCGAAGAGCGCGGGCGTGACTTTGTTGACCATCTCGTCGGTGCTCTGCGCCGAGAGGATCGTCGCAACGAGCAGCTCGTAGGGGTTGGTGTGCACGAGCGCGCACTCCGCACCCGGATATTCCCCGGCGAGCCGCTCGAGCACGACGGCAGCGCGCGTCTTCGCGCCGCGAGGACGGGCCATCGGCCGACCCTACCGGGCGCGACGGTACGCTCGCCGGGTGGTCGAGATACGCGAGCTCCAGCCGATCGCGCCGGATGACCTCCCGGTCGTGCGCCGCTTGAGCGCTGCCGCCGCCGCGGCCGACGGTCACCCATCAATCGGTGAGGCGATCTGGCGCAAGGTGCAACCCGGGGCCGACTCGCGCTCGCTGGGTGTGCTCGCGCTCGAGTCGCGTCCCGGCAGCGGCTCCGATCCGATCGGCTTCGCTGCAGTCGTGCCCAACGACAACGGCTCGATCTCCCGCTGGTCGGCGGGGCTCGTGATCCACCCCGCCCATCGCTTCGCGACGGCTCAGCGCGCGTTGCTCGAGCACGTCGTCGCCCACGTTGCCGGTTCGGGCGGCGGACGCCTCACCTTCTGGGCCTTCGACCCCTCGCATCAGCTCGACACCACGGCACGCGACGTCGGGTTCATGCCGGCGCGCGAGTTGCATCAACTCCGCACCCCGCTGCCGCTCGACGAAGCGCCCGTGTGGCCCGACGGGGTGAGCCTGCGGCCGTTCCGGCCCGGGGAGGACGAAGCCGCGTGGGTCGAGGTCAACAACCGTGCGTTCGCGGGCCACCCCGAGCAGGGCGACTGGACCGTCGAGCTGCTGCGCGCCCGGGAGCAGGAGCCCTGGTTCGATCCGGAAGGCTTCCTGCTTGCGATCG
>DASVIY010000147.1:0-2059 GCA_036386195.1 Acidimicrobiia bacterium
TGGCCTGATGGACCGAGCGCTTGGCGCGCTCGCACACCTCGCGCAGCCATTCGGGGTAGAGACGCTGGGCCTGTAGTCGAAATCTGAAGCCGGGGTCATCGATCCCACCGCCGTCGCTCGTGACCTCGCCAAACGCTCCGAGCATGGCGCCGGCGGCGCGGGATGCGACCGGGCGATCGTCGGAGACCGGCGGAAACACCGACGTCACGCGCACATCGGCTCGCAGAAGCGCGTTGGCTACCGCGAGCCCGACGACACCGCCGCCGACGACGACCACGTCGGTCACCGTCTCAGCGGCCTGATGAGGACGAGTCAACGGTCTGCTCCTACGACTTGGTTGCCCGGCACCGAGCTCGGTCATTGCTCAGTAGCGGACCAGCAGGTTGCCTCAGTCAACGGTCAGGTGTCGAGATCGGAGAGCAAAGGAGGCGTTGGGCGACGTCAGCACATCCCAGGGTCACGCACATCGCTTCGGGATCCAGCTCCTCATGGAGAAACCGTTCCACGGCATCGAGACCGGAGATCCATCTCGTAGGTCGGAGGGGGGCGGCGGCGATCGCCGCGTCGACGATGAGGCGAGGGCCTACGCCGGAGGAGATCACGGGTTGCTTTCCTTCGCACGCAACGTCGAGGACCACCACCAGGTCGGCGCGTGCAAGTGCCACGCCGTAGGCATGAGCCATCGCTTGTGTGCGCGCACGTCCCCAAGGCCTGAGCACCGCCACAAGTCGATCCGGCTCCAAGGTTCTCGCCGCGGCAAGCGCGGCCATGACCTCCGACGGATGGTGTGCGTAGTCGTCGTATATCTCCGCGCCCGACGCGGTGTGGCCGATGTGCTCGAAGCGGCGCGCGACACCCGGGAAGTCTGCGAGTGCCGCCGCGGACACGTCGGGATCGGCTCCGGCCGAGACGCATGCCTCGAGCGCAGCGGCGGCGTTGAGCGCGTTGTGGGCACCGGGAACGCGCAGCCGAACCGTGCGCCCTCGCCAACTGAACTGCGAACCCTGTGGCGTCAAGAGCGCTCCGGGCGCATCGAACGTCGACACGGGACGGTCGCGTAGAGTTCGCACCTGGGGCCGATCCCAGACGACGGCGTGCTCGGATTGCCCGAGGAACGCGCGGAACACCTCCTCCACGTCACTGACCGCGGGGAACGTCTCGACGTGTTCGTGCTCGACATTGGTCAGGACTGCGATCTCGGGCGCCAGCTCCAGCAACGACCGATCTGATTCATCCGTTTCAACCACGCACCAGGCGCGATCACGCCAGTCGGCGTTGACCCCGGTCGCCAACAAGTCGCCGCCGATGACGTAATCGACGGGCCGACCGGCACCGCTGAGCGCGTGAACGATCATCGCCGCGGTTGTCGTCTTCCCGTGACTTCCCGCGACCGCCACGCACCTGCGCGTCTGCACAAGCTCTGCCAGAAGCTGCCCGCGCCCGATTTCCCGAAGCCCGCGCTCGCTCGCGCCGGCGCGTTCCGGATTGTCGAACGGGATCGCCGACGAATAGACGACCTCGGCGCCAGCAGGCAGCGCGCCCACTGAGTGTCCGAGCGTTACGCTGATTCCGCGATCACGAAGTCGCGGCAAGAACGCACCATCACTTCGGTCCGAACCGGTGACGCTTGCTCCGAGCGCGTGCGCAGCAAGAGCGAGTCCGCTCATACCACATCCGCCGGCGCCGACGAAGTGCAGGCGGCGTCCGTCCCACCTCTTGCGGGCGGTCATTTCCCTCGGCGCTTGAGCCGAGCGGCGTCGACAGGCCGCAGCGCAAGCGAAGCAGCGCGCCATCGACGGCTCCCGACCACAGTCTGCAAACGGCGTTCGAGAACTGCGATCTCCCGTTGCGCGGTGGTGACACGTTCGTCGAGCGCGCGCAGCTCGCGAGTGATCGCCTCCAGGCTTGATTGGGCGTCATGCTGCGCGCGCACGGCCCGGGCCAGCTCGCGGAGCGGCGCGTCGACCTTGTGTCCCGCAGGCGCGGTATCGATGATCGTGACGAGCTCGATCGCGTGCTCATACGCCGAATGGTTGAGTGTGACGAGGTTGCGATTCAC
>DASVIY010000148.1:0-1940 GCA_036386195.1 Acidimicrobiia bacterium
TCCGGGCCGTTCGCAACCGCGTGGCTCGCGTCGATGGGCGCCGAGGTGATCAAGGTCGAGTCGACCAAGCGTCCCGACGGCATCCGATTCAGCGCCGCCATCGACCCGAAGGCCGACCCGCAGTACTTCGAGAAGTCCCCGGTGTTCCATGCCTCGAACCTCGGGAAGAAGGGGATCACGCTCGAGCTCGACGAACCCGAGGGACTCGCGAAGGCGAAGGCGTTGATCGCCGAGGTCGATGTGGTCGCGGAGAACTTCACCCCGCGGGTGATGGACGGGTTCGGACTGTCCTACGACGAGGTGCGCGCGATCAACCCGAGTGTCGTGATGCTCCGGCTTCCGGCCTTCGGCCTCACCGGGCCCTGGCGCGACCGTCCGGGGTTCGCGCAGACGATGGAGCAGCTCACCGGCATGGCCTGGGTCACCGGCTACGAAGGCGGGCCGCCGATCATCCCGGCCGGCCTTGTCGACCCGACCGTCGGCACACACGCCGCGATCGCACTCGTCGCCGCGCTCGACTGGTGCGCCCGCACCGGCGAGGGCCAGTTGATCGAGATGGCCATGATCGAAGTCGCCGCCGCGATGACCGCCGAGCAGGTCATCGAGTACTCCGCGACCGGCGAGCTGATCGGGCGGCGCGGCGAAGGCGGTGTGTACCGGTGCGAGGGCGACGACGAGTGGGTCGCCGTCGACAGCGCCGCGGATCCCATGGCCGCGGGCGAACGCGCGGCATGGTGCGCGTCACGTACGGCTGACGACGCCGTGCGCGAGCTGCTCGACGCGGGCATCGCGGCGGCGGCGATGGTGCCCGCGTTCATGACGCTCGACGACCCGCAACTGCGAGCCCGGCACTTCTTCCAGCCGATCGAGAATCCGATCGTGGGCACGCAGGAGTATCCGGGCTGGCCCGTGCACCTCAGTTGCGGACCGAAGCCGGGCGACTGGTGGACCGGTCACGCGCCCACGCTCGGCCAGGACAACGACGAGCTGCTCGCGTGATCACCGGGCTCGCGCACACCGCGGTGTGTGTCGCCGACGTGGAGGCGGCAGTCGCCTGGTATCGCGATGTGCTCGGCTTGAGCGTGCTGTCAGGGCCGTACCTGATGACCGGAGCGGCCATCGAAGCTGACATGGGCGAGCTGGTGCCGGCCCCGGTCGCGATCAAGGCCGCGATCATCGGTGTGCCCGGCAGCGGCGACCGTGTGCTCGAGGTGCTCGAGTATCCGAACGCGCCCGGACGGCCGAAGCCTGCGGACGCGTCGATCGTGGATCATGGCTTCACCCACGTGGGCCTGCTGTGCGACGACCTCGACGCGACCCGCCGCGACTTCGAGTCGCGCGGTGTGACGTTCCTCACTGCCGGTATCGCCGAGATCGTCGGGCTGCGCACCACGTGGTTCGCGGATCCGTTCGGCCTCGTGTTTCTGTTGATGGAAAAGCGCGACGACGCCAAGCCGTACTACGGGCAGTTCTAGCCAGCCGGCACGACACGTCCCGGGTCGATGTCGCACGCCTCGTCGATGCCGAGGACGCGCAGCATGCGGCCGAGCCCGAGGAACGCGCCGACGCAGATCGTGAGGTCGAGGATCTCGTCGTCGGCGAACTCGGCTCGGAGGCGGGCGAAGAACGCGTCGTCGAGGCTGTGGTGGTCGAGCGCGAAGCGTTCCGCGAACTCGATCGCGAGCTTCTCCCGGGACGAGTAGTCGTCACGGACCGCGT
This sequence comes from Acidimicrobiia bacterium, assembly GCA_036386195.1. Taxonomy (GTDB): domain Bacteria; phylum Actinomycetota; class Acidimicrobiia; order IMCC26256; family JBBRZM01; genus JBBRZM01. The sequence goes on from DASVIY010000148.1 coordinate 1,720, forward strand.
AGTCGGCGACGTGCGCGTACAGCTCCTCGGTGACCCCTTGTTCCATCACCGACGGCGCTCGAAAGTTGAGACACGCCAGGCAGCCGTTGATCTGTGCGATCCGCATCCGGGCGACCTCGCGCTCCCGCACCGGCAGCTGGCTGTGCTGGTACGCGGCTTCGGTCAGCTCGACGACGCCCTTGGCCATCTTCGGTCGCAACTTCCACACCTGCACGGCGTCG
>DASVIY010000149.1:0-18811 GCA_036386195.1 Acidimicrobiia bacterium
CCACCACCACCACCACCACCGAACTGGCCCGCGATCACTCAAGTTTTTCTTGAGCAAACGCGGGCCAGTTCCAAAGGGGGGATCACGCAATGTGGCGCAATGATCACGCAACGCCCCGAATTGCGCGTTGCACCGTCGCGACGACCCAGCTGGGCCGATCGTCGACATCGCGATATGTGAACCGCAGGACGCAAAAGCCCGAGAGTTGGAGCAGAGAATCCCGCTCCGCATCGCGTTGCCGATCGAGATCACCCGCGTGACCGACCCGTCCGTCGACCTCGACCACAACCATCGACGTGTGGAACACAAAGTCCGCGACCACGGCTCGCCCATTCGAGAGCAGCATCCGGACCTGGCACTCAGGTCGCGGAAGTGTCGAGTCTTCGATGAGCGCGAGAAACCTGCGCTCGAGAGCGGTCGTCGGTTGGCTCGAACCCAGACGGGCGTGGACGAGATCGGAGTACTTCCCAATGCGTGTTCGACCACGGCCCCGGATCCGATCAGCAAGACCGGCGACCGCATCCACATGTGCCGTGCCATCGCGTTGCGCTCCATCGAGTACGACCTCACCCCGGCGCAGCCCACGCACGCGAGCGACATCGATGAGCGTGCGCTCAATTGTGGTCGTCGGGATGCCATCAATGACAATGCGCTCTGCTGCGCTCACTCCGAGTCGCGGCCGGTGCACACGAACATCATTGAGGTGATGACGCGCGCGGCGGGGAATCGTCAGCTCGACACGACCAGGGGCGAACCCATCGAGTCGATGCAGCACCGCCGCGGTCCCATGAGAAGCAACCGCGGCGGGTCCAGCGAACAAGCATGCAGCCATGACATCGCCGTGCCAGCTCCCCGCGACACCTTGATACCGGTACACACCCGGCGCCACGAGTAACAGATGACCGGCGCACAGTCGATCGACAAGATTTTGATCGTTGAGACCAGATGCAAGAGCTTGCGCTCTCGATATCAGTCCATGTTGCCGGCGCGCTCGCTCCGCCAGCTGAGAGTCGGCCGCCCGCTTCGTCATGTCCGCATGACACCACAGTGGTGTGACACTCCCAACCACACGAACTGGTCCGCGATCGGTCAAGGAAGACTTGAGTGTTCGCGGGCCAGTTCGGGGATGTCGGGAACTGGTCCGCGATCGGTCAAGGAAAACTTGAGTGTTCGCGGGCCAGTTCGGGGGTTGGGGACGGGGCTTATTCGGCGATCTCGCGGATCTTGTCGATCTTCACCGAGGTGTGGTTCGCGTCGGGACCCTGGATCTGGATCAGCTCGTCGCGCGTGGCGGCAGAGATGGCCTCGGCGTCGACGTCGGCCGCAGCGATGCGCGCCTCGACACCCTCTTCGACGATGCGCTCGGCTTCCTCGACGAGCGCATCGACCATCTCGGCCTCGGGCACGACCCGCACGACGTGGCCCTTGACGAACAGGTGCCCCTTGCCGCGACCGGCTGCGATGCCCAGATCAGCGTCGCGAGCCTCACCGGGCCCGTTGACGACGCAGCCCATCACCGCGACCTGCAACGGGATGTTGCGCGCACTCAACGCGTCCTGCGCCTCTTGCGCGACGCGGATCACGTCGACTTCGGCGCGACCACACGACGGGCACGCAATGAGATCGAGACCCTTGCGCTCGCGCAGGCCGAGCGCTTCGAGCAGCTGGCGGCCGGCGCGCGCTTCTTCGACCGGATCGGCAGTGAGCGAGAACCGGATCGTGTCGCCGATGCCCTCCGCGAGCAGCGTCGCGATCCCTGCGGTCGACTTGACCAGCCCGCCCGGCAGCGGACCGGCCTCCGTGACACCGAGATGCAACGGAAAATCGACCGTGTCGGCGAGCAGACGATACGAGTCGATCATCACCGCGACGTTTGACGACTTCACCGAGATCTTGACGTCGTCGAAACCCACCTCGGCGAAGTACGCGAGCTCACGCTGCGCCGACGCAACGAGTGCCTCGGGCGTGGCGCCACCGAAGCGCTGCGCGATGTCGGGATCGAGGCTCCCCGCGTTGACCCCGATGCGGATCGGCAGCCCGCGGTCTTTGGCCTCGGCCGCGACCGTCTTGATCTGCTCGGGCTTGCGAATGTTGCCGGGGTTGAGGCGCAGCCCCTGCACGCCGGCTTCGATCGCCGCGAGCGCGAGCCGGTGTTGGAAATGGATGTCGGCGATGATGGGAACGGGTGAGCGCGGCACGATCTGGGCGAGACCTTCAGCCGCCTCCTCCTCGTTGCAGGTGCAGCGCACGATGTCGGCGCCGGCCGCCGCGAGCGAATAGATCTGCGCCAGGGTGCCGTCGACATCGGCCGTCTTCGTCGTGGTCATCGATTGCACCGAGATCGGTGCATCGCCACCCACGGGCACCGTGCCCACCTGGATCTGTCGGGTCGTACGGCGCTGGAACATCGGGTTCAGCCTACGGCTCCACTCGCGTCGTGCTCGAAGGCGTCGGTGCAGGAGACGTCAAGATCCGGTGATGACATGGCGAATGTCGAGGAACGTCGCCGAGAGCCCGAGCGTGAGCAGCAAGGCGAGCACCACGACCGATGCCGGTATCAGCTTGCGGAAGTCGGCCTGGACACGCCGACCGCGCACCTTGGACGCGATCGCCTCATAGATCGCTATCGCAGCGTGACCGCCGTCGAACGGCAACAGCGGGATCACGTTGAACATGGCCAGCACGAGATTGATGAGCGCGAGCAGGGCCAGCAGCGCCCAGATGTCGTTACCGATGAGAGCACCACCCCTGTCGACGATGCCGATCAACGAAACGGGACGCGCGTCCTGGGTCGCGCTCGAGGTGCTCGAGCCCGAGCTGGAGCTGGAGCTGGTGAAGTTCTTGCTGTACTGCTTCACTCCCGTCGGCGAGAACAGGTGCTGGAAGAAGCCGACCTCCTGCTTGATGACGCTGCCCGTCAGCACGAACGACTGCGGCACCGCTGCCGGCACGCTGTACTGCTTGAATCCGACGTCGGGGCTGACACCGAGGAAGCCGATGCTGTTGTTCCTCGGGTTTCTCGTCAGCTTCGCCGTCATCGTGACGGGCTGCCCGTGCCGCACAACCGTAAACGTCAACACGCGTCCCGCGTTCGGCTCGATGGCGTCCGTGATCTGACCCCACGTGCTGACGCGCCGCCCGTCGATCGCGACGATCCGGTCGCCGGGCTCGAAGCCTGCGCTGGCTGCCGGCGTCTTTCCACTGATCGTGTTCAATGTCGACGTTGCGTACGGCAGACCGTGGCCGACGACGACGGCGAAGAAGAGCAGCAACGCGAGCACGAAGTTGACGGTGACCCCGGCGAGGACCACGACGATCCGGTCCTTGAACGGTGCCTGCCGGAAGGTGCGCGCCTCGTCGGCCGGATCGACATCCTCCAGATTGCTCATCCCGATGATCCGGTTGTAGCCACCGGCCGGGATTGCCTTGACGCCGTACTCGGTCTCGCCGCGCTTGATCGACCAGATCCGGGGTCCGAACCCGAGGAAGAACTCCGTGACCTTCATGCCGGCCCGCTTGGCCGTGACGAAGTGCCCGAGCTCGTGGAGCATGACCACCAGAACGATGCCGACGATCAGCTCGATCGAGCCGCGGATCGAAGGACGCACGATCGAGATGACGACGAGGATGAGAAGGATCAGCCCGCCAACGGCCGCGGCGCGGCGCGGACTGACGTCTTCACTCGCCTCATCGAGGTAGTCCTTCACGCCGCATTTCTCCGCTCGATTGCGTTCCGCGCCCGTTCTCGCGCCCATCGGTCTGCTTCCAGAACGTCATCCACCGTGTCGACGTTCCCTGTACCCGCCTGGAGGCTTTCCTCCACCACCTCGGCGATCCCCAGCCACGGCAGCCGTCCGTCGAGGAACGCCTCCACCGCCACTTCGTTGGCGCCGCTCAGCACAGCGGGAGCGCCGCCGCCGGCCCGGCCGGCCGCGTACGCGAGCGACAGGCACGGAAACGCATCCAGGTCGGGCGGCTCGAACGTCAACGAGCTGATCGCGGCCCAGTCGATCGCACCGAAGGCCTCGTCGAGCCGGCCCGGCGCGCCGAGCGCGAGTCCGATGGGCAGACGCATGTCGGGCAAAGAGAGCTGCGCCACCGTCGCACCGTCGCTGAACTCCACCATGCCGTGGACGATCGACTGGGGGTGCACGACGACCTCGACGCGATCGAAGTCGATGCCGAACAGCTCGTGGGCCTCGATCACCTCGAGGCCCTTGTTCATGAGCGTCGACGAGTCGATCGTGATCTTGGCTCCCATCGTCCACGTGGGGTGCCTGAGCGCGTCGGCGACGGCGACGTGCTCCAGCTCGGCTCGGCTGCGACCACGGAACGGGCCACCACTCGCAGTCAGGATGATCCGACGCACCTCGTGCCGCTCACCGGCGCGCAACGCCTGATAGATCGCGGAGTGTTCGGAGTCGACGGGCACGATCTCGCCGCCGCCGTTGGCGCGAGCTTTGACGACGACCGGACCGCCGGCGATGAGGCTCTCCTTGTTGGCGAGCGCGAGGCGTTTGCCGCGCTCGAGCGCGCTGATCGTGGCCGGCAATCCCGCGAAACCAACTACCGCGTTGAGCACGACGTCGGCATCGGGCAGCGCGGCGAGCTCCGCCAGCGCGCCGGGATCGGTGAGGCCGCTGCGCGCGAGCTCCGGCGCGACGCCGAACTCCGCCGCCTGCTGCGCCAGCAGCTCGGTGTTACGTCCCGCGGCCAGAGCGAGCACACGGTATTGATCGCGATGGTTGCGAATGACTTCGAGCGCCTGGGTGCCGACCGACCCGGTGGAACCGAGAACGACGACGCTTCGGCTCAATGCAGTCCCAGATAGATGACCAGGTAATAGACGGCCGGGAGGCAGAACAGGATCGCGTCGAAGCGGTCGAGGATCCCGCCGTGGCCGGGGAGGAACGTGCCGAGGTCCTTCACGCCGAGGTCACGCTTGATCATCGACTCGCACAGGTCACCAAGCGGCGCAAGGATCGCGACGACGACGCCGAGCGCGAGACCGTCGCTCAAGCTGCCGTCCCACGGCGCGAGCCCAAAGCCCTTGCTGACGATGCCACCGAGCACGAACGCGGCGAGCATCCCGGCAACCAGCCCCTCGACGGTCTTGTGAGGCGAGATCGACGGCGCCAGCGGTGTGCGGCCGAGACGCGACCCGACGAGGTAGCCGGCGACGTCGTAACCCACAGCACAGATCGCGAGCCCGATGATCATGCCGACACCGTCGGGATACTGCAGCATCAGGGCGGCGAACGCGCCCAGGAAGCCGACATAGACGAAGCCCAGCAACGTCATCGCGATATTGACCGTGGCTCGGGCCCGCACGACCTCGAGGAAGTACCACAACATGCTGAAGACGACGACGAGCGTCGTGACCAGCGGGAACGCCTGCAAGCCGTTGTCGAGCTTGTAGGCCGCACCGACCACCGTGACCGCGCCGAGCACGCCGATGATCGACGCGACCCGAAAGCCGGCCTTGCGGAATCCTTCCAAGATCTCGAACGTGGCGACACCCACGATGCCGGCCACGAGCATCGCGGCCCAGCCGCGCCCGGCGCTGAGGAACAGCAGGCACACGACCGCGATCGCGACGCCGGTAACAACGCGGAGTGCGAGATCGGAACCGGCCCGCTCCGGGGCCGCCGCTTCGTCATCGCCATCTTCGAGATCGAAGTCGAACTCGAAATCCCGGTCGGGGGTTTGCGGCGCGCCCGTCGACCCATTGGGTCGCCGGCGCATCCCGCGGCCGCCGTCTCTACGCCGAGCCGCGACACGCTCCTCGAACTCCTCGTCGTCGTCGACGTGGTCGGCGAGCGCACCGACCGCGGTGCTCTCGTCTTTCAGCGCGTCGGGTGTCGCGAAGTCGCCCTCGGACCAGTCACCGGCCTCCGAACGGAATCGTGGCGCGTTGCCGGTGAGTGGTGCCCACGCGTCGAGATCTTCTTCGCCGGTTATGTCGACGGGCTCGGCTTCGGGCAGGATCACCGGCACTTCGCCGGTGGGCGGGTCGGTCCAGTGCGGAAGCTCGACCTGGCCGCTCGTCTCGATCTCAACGGGCTCGTCGATGTGCGTGTCGGTCTCGTCCGCGAACGTGCCGTCAGACGTCGCCGACCACGTGGCGCCGGAGGCGGGCATCGCGCTCGGTTCCGGTTGGCTCGGCTCGTCGGTCCACTCGGATGGCAGCGGGAAGCGCGCCGCCGGTCGAACCGGCGGCTCGGGTCGCGCGGGAACATCGCCGAAGCGGGGTGTGTCGTTGTCGAGTCGGCCGGCTGCCTGGCCGGTCTCGATCGCGGTCTGGGCTTCCTCCGCGCCGAGGATGCGCACGCCCTCTCGGCGAGCGGGGGGTGGCGCCGGTTGCTCCTCGCGTTCGTCGCGTTCGCCGCGTTCGTCGTCGCGCCAATCAGACACCGTTGCCCTCCGATCCCCTACCGATCCGGACTGATTTCCCAGGCTAGACCCCGACCCCCGGCACACACCGGGTCCGCTGCCCCGCCGCGCCCAACCTATGCACTTGCTCAGCCGCCGGTGTGGATCCTCGGTCCGCTCGGCCGGCCGGCTACACCTCCAGCAGCTCTTCTTCCTTGTGGTGGAGCATCTGGTCGATTTCCGCGACGAGGTCGTGCGTCGTCTTCTCGAAATCCTTCTCCGCCCGGTCGAGCTCGTCGCGGGAGAGATCGCCGTCCTTCTCGAGCGCCTCGAGCTCGTGACGGGCCTGGCGCCGGACGTTGCGCACCGCCACCCGGCCCTCTTCGGCTCGGTGCTTCACGACCTTCACGAGCTCCTTGCGTCGCTCCTCGGTGAGCTGCGGGAAGTTGAGCCGTACGACGTTGCCGTCGTTGGACGGGTTGATACCGAGGTCGCTCTGCTGGATGGCCTTCTCGACCGCGCCGATCGCCGTCTTGTCGTACGGCGAGATCACGAGCACGCGCGGCTCGGGAACGCTGAACCCGGCCAGCTGCTGCAACGGCACTTCGGAGCCGTAGTAATCGACTTTCAGCTTCTCGACCAGGCTCGGGGTTGCCCGGCCGGTACGCACCGAGCCGAACTCCTCCTGCAGGTGCGCGATCGCCTTGCGCATCTTGTCGCGACAGTCCGCGATCACCATGTCTCGCATCTCTGCTCCGTCACCCGCCATTCACGAACCTCCAGCCGAGCTCACCAGCGTGCCGATCGCCTCGCCGGTGAGCGCGCGGCGGATATTGCCCGGCGCGGTGACATCGAAGACGATGATCGGCAGCTCGTTGTCCATGCAGAACGTGATCGCCGTCGAGTCCATCACTTTGAGGCCGCGGTTGAGGACCTCGAAGTGGCTCACCTCGACGAGCTTGACGGCGTCGGGGTCGAGACGCGGGTCGGCGCTGTAGACGCCGTCGACACCCGAGTGCGTTCCCTTCAGGATCGCCTCGGCACCCACCTCCGCGGCGCGGAGCGCGGCCGTGGTGTCAGTCGTGAAGTAGGGGTTGCCGGTACCGGCGGCGAACACGACGATGCGGCCCTTCTCCAAGTGGCGGATCGCGCGCAGCGGGATGTACGGCTCCGCGACCTGTGCCATCGAGATCGCGGTCTGCACCCGAGTGGGTTGCCCGATGCCTTCGAGCGCGTCTTGCAGCGCCAGCGCGTTGATGACGGTCGCGAGCATCCCCATGTAGTCGGCACGGGCACGATCCATACCCCGCTTCGCGCCACTCATGCCCCGGAAGATGTTGCCGCCGCCGACCACCACGGCGATCTCGACGCCGAGATCGGCCCGGGCCTCGGCGACCTCTTCGGCGATGCGCTGCACGACCGCCGCGTCGATGCCGAAGCCGATCGAGAGGTCGGCGAACGCCTCACCGGAGAGCTTGAGCACCACTCTTCCGAACCGGCTGCCGCCCATCTCGTCTCCTAGTCGCTACGTCGGTCGCTGTCGGTCGCTGTCGGTCGGAACCGAATCAGCCGGGTGTCGGGCTCATTCCTCGCCGATCTTCACTCGCGCGAACCGCCGCACTTCGGCGTCACCGCCGAGCGAGTCGACAAGAGACGCGACCGTGGTCTTCGGCTCCTTCACGAAGCCTTGCTCGAGGAGCACGTTGTCCTTGTAGAACCCGTTGAGGCGCCCTTCGATGATCTTCGGGAGCGCCTGCTCCGGCTTGCCCTCGTTGCGCGTCAACTCCTCGAGCACGGCGCGCTCCTTGTCGACGACCTCGGCGGGCACGTCGGCACGCGTCACATAGCGCGGCCCCGCCGAGGCGATGTGCAGCGCGATGTCGTGCGCGACCTCACGGGCCCTCGGGTCGGCCGGACTCACGCCGCCGAGCTCCACGATCACGCCGACGGTGCCGCGGTCGTTTTGCAGGTGCTTGTAGCCGTCGAGGATGCCGTCGGGGCTGTCGTAGCGCACGACGCGTCCCAGCTCGACCTTCTCACCGAGCTTCGACCCGAGCTGCGTGACGGCCTCGCCGACCGTTTGGGACGCGTCGCCGATGAACGGCTGGTCCGCGAGCCCGTCGGCGGTGCCTTCGAGCACCTGATTCACGAGATCGCCGATGATGGCGGTGAAGTCGGCGCCTTTGGCGACGAAGTCGGTCTCGCAGGTGAGCTCCACGAGCGCGGCAGTCGTGCCGTCGACTGCGACGTCGATCGCACCGTTGTCGGCCGCGCGGCCGGCCCGCTTGCTCGCGCCCGCGAGACCCTTCGTACGCAGCCAATCTTTCGCCGCGTCGAGGTCGCCACCCGACTCCTCGAGCGCCTTCTTGCAGTCGAGCATGCCGGCGCCGGTCTGCTTGCGCAGCGCGGCAATGTCGGCGGCCGAGACGTCAGCCACTGGTGTCCTCCGGGACCGAGGCACCCGAGGCGGCTGCGGCAGGCTCCGCGGTGTCCGCCGGTTCAGTGGGCTGAGCCGGGATGGCGTCTGCAGCGTCGGGTGCAGCGACCGGTGCCGCGGCGTCGCTCGTTGCGCTGTCGCCGGCGGCCTCGCTCGCTGATGGCGGGGGCGGGGGCGGGGGCGGGGGCGGGGGCTTCTTCTTCGTCTCGGCGAGCTTGCGCTCGCGCTCCTTCTGTGCCGCGGCAGCCGCGTTGCGGGCTTTCTGCTGCTCCTTGGCGCGGCGCTTCGCTTCTTCGGGATCGAGCGGCGCAGGCGGCGGCACGGCCTTCGCCGCGTCGGCGGCAGCCACCTCTTCCTTAGTGGTGGCCTTGCGCGCGTGCTTGCGCTGATAGAGGAACTGACCTTCGAGCACCGCGTCGGCGACGATGCGACTCATCAGATTGGCAGAACGAATCGCGTCGTCGTTGCCCGGGATCACATAGTCGATGATGTCGGGATCACAGTTCGTATCGACGATGGCCACGACCGGGATGCCGAGACGGTTGGCCTCGGTGACGGCGATGTGTTCCTTCTTCGTGTCGATGACGAAGATCGCGCTCGGGAGACGCTCGAGCCGCCGGATGCCACCGAGGTTGCGCTCGAGCTTTGCCAGCTCGCGCTTCACCTTGAGGCCTTCCTTCTTGATCATCTGCTCGGTCTCGCCCGTCTTCACCATCCGTTCGAGCTCTTGCATCTTCGCGACGCGGGCATGCACGGTCTGGAAGTTGGTCAGCATGCCGCCGAGCCAGCGGTAGTTGATGTACGGGCTCTGTGAGCGCTCCGCCTGCTTCTGCACGGCCTCTTGCGACTGCTTCTTCGTGCCCACGAACAGCACAGTGCCGCCGTCTTCGACGGTGCGCCGGATGAACCGGTAGGCGGTGTCGATCCGCTCCAGGCTCTGCTGGAGGTCGATGATGTAGATGCCGTTGCGCTCACCGAAGATGAATCGCCGCATCTTCGGGTTCCAACGGCGCGTCTGGTGGCCGAAATGGACGCCGGCCTCCAGCAGCTGCTTCATGGTGACGACAGCCACGAGTTACTCCCTCGGTTGTGACCTCCGCCCGTGCTGCGCTCCGGGGACTCTGGCCTCGGAACGACCTTGGGGTGACGGGCGTGCGTGATCCCGGACCACAAGTGACCCGAGTCGTGCGTGAGTGTAGTCGGGGCCCCGCGTCGCACTCCGAGAGGGCGGCCGGGCTGTAGCAGCCGGCATCGACGGGCGCCGCGTCGCGGGTCGTCAGCGCAGTGTGCGGGCCTCGACGCGGCCGGGTTCGGTGATGCGCAGCGCGACCAGCAGCCGGGGCCCGGCCCTCGCGATCCCCACCGGAAATCCTCCCGGATCGCCGGCGTACACGGTGCGACCCGACCGCTGATCGAGCTCGATCAGATCGGACGACTCGTCGGTGAATGCCACCACGCCGCGACCGGCGACGAGGCGGGTGTGCAGGACGGGCCGGTCGAGCATCCGCTGCCGGCGTCGAGCGCCGGTAACCGGGTCGAGGGCGGTGACGGTGCCGAAATGGTCGACGACGATATACAGGCCGTTGGCGACGACCGGGTGAATCGCGGATTCGAACGACTTGGGCACCGCTGTGCGCCACCGCTCGGCGCCGGTGCGGATGTCGAACGCGACAATCGCAGCGTGACTGTTGCCGTCGCCGGCAGCAACGATCGCGGTCTCCGCGGCCACGACGGGTGCGGCGGCTTGCGCACCAGTGGGGGCAGACCAGCGCTCGGCGCCGGTCAGGGCGTCGGTCGCGCGGACCATCGGCTCGTTGGTGCGGTGCCACACCGTGACGAACAAGCCCGAGGTCGAGTCGAACGCCGGTTGCGAATGGACAACACCTTCGTGGGTGCTCGACCAGGTCGTCGCGCCGGTGCGGGCGTCGACACCACGGAGCTCTCCGGCGTCGGTCGCGATGAGGACGATGCCTGCACCTGCTCCAGTGCCGGCCGCGACGGCAGTCACTCGCGCGGGAAGCGCCACCGACCAACGCGTTGCGCCCGTGGCCCGTTCAAGCGCGACCGCGCGGTTGTCGGCGGGCACGAGCACGAGGTGGTCGCCGAGCGCGGGCTCCAGCTCGGCCGACCCCGGGACATGCGTGTGCCACTTCGTGGCGCCGGTCGTGGGGTCGAGCGCGACGACGTCGTCGGTGCCGGCGAGCACGACGGCCGTCTGGTCATCGGCGACGAGCGCGCTCGGCCAGCCGGGCACGATCGTGGACCACATGGGCTCGGGAACCGACGTGTGGGCGACCGACGCGGTCGGTGCGTGGTGCACGCGGCGCCTCGGCGTGTCGGCCGCGCTCGACGCGCACGCCGCGCACGCCGCGAGCGTGATCATCGCGACCAGCGTCGACATGCACCGCAACGACGTTCTCATGGTGTTACTCCTGTCAGCTGTTGGTCAGGGACATGCGCCGCGTCGCCGATCTCGTGCTCGATCCGTGTGATCACGACCGGGACGGCGGCACCGCGTAGACCGCTGACCGGATCGACACACGGAGGTGGTCGTCCTTCCAGTGCCGCTCGCACGGCTTGCAACGCGTGCGGATCGCTCTGTATCGCGGCATGCGCGTCGAGGAGCCCGCCCGGGGACGGGAAAAGCCCGCCTACCGGAACGGTCTCGTTTCTCGCGCCGGGAACGTAGGTCTGACTTCCGGGCACGGTGTAGTCGTAGGGCGAGCCGATCGACGTGAAGTCGATCTGCTCGGGCAGCTTGTGGTCCCACAGATGCTGCATGAGAGAGGAGTTCTCGGCGAGCTGCGCGACCGACGGCGCGTCGGTGCGTGGAAGCGGCGACCCCGACCGGTCGACGCGGTCGGCCGCGGCTCGACCGAGGCGGCCACTGCGGATCTCCGCGCTGGCGGTTGCGATCGGCGCGCCCTGATGCGGCGACGACAGTGTGACCACGTGACCGATCGGCGGGTAGCTCGGATCGGATGCCTTGTACACATACTGCAGGAACACGTCGACCACGACCCCGCCCTGCGAGTGAGCGATGAGGTCGACCGCCCGCCCCGGATGGTCTCGTTGCATGCCCTGCAATTGCGCTGCCATCGCTTTCGCGTCGCCCATGAGATCCCGGTACGTGTCTTCTGCTGTGTAGAGCGCGCCGTTCGGGTTGTACGAGAACTCGGTGACCTCGTCCTTCTGGTAGCCGAGCTTGGCGGTCTCGATCCGGCTCGACGTGTCGCTCTGCTTGGCGCGCGAGGTCGTGATGCCACCCACGTCGAGGAGCAGGTCGCCGGAGCCACCGGTGCCGTCGGCACCCGGGTCGTCGGTCGTGCAATGGAGCAGCGACTGGCCGTACGCGACGAGGCGAAGGCCGGTCTCGATGAGGTCATGGAGCTCTTGGCCCTGCGGAGTTGCGGCGAGGCGGCGCACGGCGTCCGCTGCCATGGCCTTCAGGCCGTCGACCACAGTTGCGATCCGGCGCGCGAGCGCCCTTGCCTGCTTGTTGCCGGCCGCGGCGAGCGCGTTCAGCCCACTGATGACCTCGTCGATCGCGCCGGAAGCGACACCGCCCGCGAAATCGATCGCGCTGCCGAGCCCATCTTCGAGCGCGCCGAGCACGCCGCCGCCGCCTCCGGACGCCTGAAGCTCGGCGCGCAACGCCCGCCGCTCGTCGTCGACAGTGGGCATGGGGTCGCCACCGGGCGGGCTGGCAGGAACGAGATGCACAAGCGTGCTGAGGTCGGGCGGCGCGAACAGGACCATCGGGTCGACGTACCGCTCGCCGACCCGCAGCGCGAAGTGCAGCTCACCAACGGGATGGCCGGGGCCGGAACCGCCCGCGAGCCCGACGACAAAGCCGCGGTCGACGTGCTGGCCGACGCGCGCGTCGACGCGTGCGAGGAACGAGTACGACGTGCGGAGGTTGGAGCTGCCGTGCGCGACGACGACATGCAGGGTGCCGGCGACAGCGCCGGCGAACGTGACCACGCCATCGCCGGCCGCTCGCACCGGCGTGCCGGGTGCGGCGGCGAGGTCGACGCCGCGGTGACCGGGCGCGTACGGCGACGCGGGGGCGTCGAACGGCTGCACGACGGCACCGTCGACCGGACGCGTCCATTCGGGCGTCGAAGCGCCGGCGGCCGCGGCGGGCAGCGACGACGCGCAACTGACAAGCGTGGTGACGACCGCACCCGACACGAGCGCGCGACGACATCGATACAGCGGTCGCACAGGGGCTCCCCGGAGCTCGGAAACGACACGACTCGGGGAAGCCGAAGGTGAAGTGAGGTCACCCTACCAACAGGGTGCGACCGATTGCCAGCCGGACGCCGAGACCGTCGACGCGCGGAGGCGGATCGTCAGGTGACGCGCTCGCCCGCCGGCTCCACGAGCCGGGAACGCAGTTGCAGGATCGACTTGGTGTGGATCTGACAGACGCGGCTCTCTGTAACGCCCAGCACCTTGCCGATCTCCGAGAGCGTGAGCCCTTCGTAGTAGTAGAGCGTGAGCACGAGCCGCTCTCGATCGGGCATGCGATTGATCGCGTCGGCGAGGAGCGTCCTCATCTCGTCGACCTCGAACGCCTCCACCGGATCGAACGCGCGATCCGCGATGGTGTCGCCGACGGTCGCCGAGCCGCCCCGGTCGTTGCTGTTGCCGGCCGAGAGCAACTCGTCGAGCGCGACGAGTCCGACGAACGAGATCTGCGACAGGTTCTGGGCGAGCTCCTCCTCGGTCATCTCCAGCTCGGCGGCGATCTCTTTGTCGTCGGGGCTGCGCCGCAGCTCGTTTTCCAGCTTCGAGTACGCCCGCTCGATCGCGCGAGCCTTGGCCCGGATCGAGCGCGGCACCCAGTCGATGGAACGGAGCTCGTCGATGATGGCGCCCTTGATGCGCGAGATCGCGTACGTCTCGAACTTGAACCCGCGCTCGAGATCGAACTTGTCGATGCCGTCGATCAGCCCGAAGATCCCGTAGCTCACGAGGTCGGATTGCTCGATGTTCTGCGGCAGGCCCGCCGCAACACGACCGGCGACGAACTTCACGAGCGGCGAGTAATGCAAGATGAGCCGCTCACGCGCCTCGAGGGTGCCGTCGCGTTTGTAGTCGAGCCACAACTCGTTGACGAGTGCCGCGGTCTCGGCTTTTCCGGCCTCGGTCGCAGTCGCGGTGTCGTCAGGCACGGGGATGCGTCTCGTCGTAGACGGCCTTGAGACGGTCCTTGCTGAGGTGCGTGTAGATCTGCGTGCTCGCGAGATCGGTGTGGCCGAGCAGCTCCTGGACGGCACGGAGGTCGGCGCCACCGTCGAGGAGGTGGGTCGCGTACGCGTGACGGAACGAGTGCGGATGCAATGTCTGGCCGTCGGGCAACGGGCACTTCGCCAGAATGCGCCGCGCGTCACGCGGGGTGAGCGCGCGACCGCGCGAGTTGAGAAACACCACGTCAGCGGGAGTCTCGCCGGTCACCAACTCTGCCCGGCCGGTCTCGAGGTAGTCCGCGAGCGCGTGCCGGGCGTGTTCGCCCAACGGGATTCGACGTAGCTTCGATCCCTTCCCGAGCACCGTGAGCGAGCCGCGCTCGAGCTCGCAGCGGTCGAACGTCAGGCCACACAGCTCGTTCACCCGGAGGCCGGCGCCGTAGAGGATCTCGAGGACGGCCAGGTCGCGCCGCGCCATCGCGATCGCAGCGGGGTCGGTGCCGTCCTCGGAGTGCGCGACCGCACGGTCGAGCAGCGCGATGGCTTCTGACGCGCGCGGCACACGCGGGAGTCGGGCATCACCCTTGGGTGCGCGTAACGCGCGTCCGGCATCGGAGTGCAGCACACCCGTGCGACGGAGGTAGCGCAGGTACGCGCGGATCGCCGCGGCTTTCCGCGCGATCGACCGCCGTGCGAACGCGCGGGTGTTGAGATACGCGAGGTAGCGGCGCAACACTTGATGATCGACGTCGGCGGGCCGCGGACAACCGCCTCGTTCCGCCCATTCGATGAACTGGCGTACGTCGCCGCAATACGCGATGCGAGTGTGTTCGCTCGCGCTGGTAAGTGAGGCTGCGAAGCCTTCGATCTCCCAGTTCATCGGCCCCTGCCGGGTGCGTACCGGTGCACCATTCAATCCTTTGAGGGTAGTCCCGAATCTCGGGGCTCGATTTGCCCTTCACTGCAAAAATCCGCAGAAGCAGCGTTAGCGACCCAATCGTGTGCTTCCGTGCCACACGGTCACGGCATTCGACGTAGTTGTCATACCGGCTCGCTATGTTCGATCCGCCCGTCGAGGTCGCGGTCACGGCCCTCCATCCTTGCACCCCACGGCATGGAAGGTAGGTCTCGTCGTGCTCGCTTCGGTGCACAGCGCCACGCTCCTCGGCGTCGACGGTCAGGTCGTCACCGTCGAAGTCCACGTGTCCAACGGGCTTCCCGCGTACCACGTCGTCGGTTTGCCCGACGCGGCCGTGCGCGAGTCGCGCGAGCGCGTGCGCGCCGCGCTGCTGTCGTCGCAGCTCAGCTGGCCGTTGCGGCGGCTCACCGTCAACCTCGCCCCCGGCGCGATTCGCAAGACCGGCGCCGGCCTCGAGCTCGCCGTCGGGCTCGGCGTGCTCGCGGCCAACGAGGAGCTGCCCGCCGACGTGCTCGACGGGCTCGGGGTACTCGGTGAGCTGGGCCTCGACGGCTCGGTGCGGCCGGTGCCGGGCATGCTCGCGCTCGTCGACGCGCTCGCCCGCGCCGGCCTCGACACGATCGTCGTGCCGATCGGCAACGCGGCCGAAGCGGAGCTGGTGCGCGGGATCACGGTGCGCGCGGCGCGCACGCTCGGCGAGCTCCGCGCCTGCTTGAAAGGTGAGCTCCCCTGGCCCGACTGGCCCGCCGACGGCAGCCGCGTCTCGGCGGCGGCTGCCGACGGCGTGATCGCGCTCGACGACGAGCCCCTCGATCTCGCCGATGTGCGCGGCCTCGGCACGGCGCGCACGGCGCTCGAAGTCGCAGCCGCCGGCGCGCATCACCTTTTGCTCACCGGCGCGCCCGGCGCAGGCAAGACGATGCTCGCGCGCCGGCTCGTCACGATCCTGCCGCCACTGCAACCCGACGAGGCGCTCGAAGTCACCCGCATCCACTCGGTTGCGGGGCACGCGCCGTTCACCGGTCTCGTAACGCAGCCGCCGTTCCGCAGTCCGCATCACACCGCCTCCACGCCGGCGCTGGTCGGCGGCGGCTCGGGGCGTCCGCATCCGGGTGAGGTCACGCTCGCGCATCGCGGCACGCTGTTCCTCGACGAGCTGGGTGAGTTCGCGCCCGCCGCGCTCGACGCGTTGCGCCAACCGCTCGAAGCCCGATCGGTGCACATCTCCCGACAGCCGATCTCACTCCAGTTCCCGGCCGCGTTCCAACTGGTGGCGTGCACCAACCCCTGCCCCTGTGGGCGCGCCGAAGACGAGTGCCGCTGCTCCGACGTGCAGCGGGCCCGGTACCGGCGGCGGCTGTCGGGTCCGCTGCTCGACCGCTTCGATCTCCGCGTGCATGTCCGCCCGTTGGCGGCGGCCTCGCCACGCGGGGAGTCATCGGCCGAGGTGCGCACGCGAGTGCTGCGCGCGGCCGCGCGCCAACACGCCCGCTACGCCGGCATGCCGTGGGCACGCAACGCGCAAGTGCCTGCGGGCGCACTCGAGTCGTCGATTCCGCTCGTGCGTGAAGCGGAAGTCGCTTGGCGCGAGGAGGTCGAGCGCCGCCAGCTCACCGGCCGCGGCGCGGCAACGCTCCGGCGGGTGGCGCGCACGCTCGCCGATCTCGACGATGTCGAGGCGATCTCCGATGGTCACGTCTGTCTTGCGTCGGTGCTGCGCGAGGAGCTGCCGTGAGCTCCCGTACATGCGAACAGGTCGCGGCGGCCACGCTGCTGTGCCTGCCCCAGATGGACCCGCAATGGCTGGAGGCGCTCGTCGAGCACTTCGGGAGTTGGACGCTCGCTCTCGATGCGGTTCGTCATCGTCGAGCCACGGCCGCGCTCGTCGCGTATGATGCCGGTGGGCCGGCACGGCGGCGGCGCGACCCGCGTGCGATCGCGGCGCGCTGGCAGCGCGCGGTCGAGGCGAGCACGGTGCCCGCGACACTCGAAGCGCGTGACACGCGCGTGCTTGCTCTGGGCGGCGGCAACTACCCGATCGCCGATGCGCTCCCCCACCGGCCGCCCGTGCTCCTCGCCGAGGGCGCCGCGCCTGCGGTACTCACGCGCCCTCGTGTCGCGGTCGTGGGCACTCGTGCCGCCAGCCCGTCGGGCCTCGAAGACGCGCTCGACCTGGGGCGTGTCCTCGCCGAGGCGGGCGTCACCGTCGTGAGTGGACTCGCGATCGGTATCGACGCGGCCGCGCACGAAGGCGCGCTGTCCGGCGGAGGCGGCGTCGTGGGCGTGGTCGCCACCGGCCTCGACGTTGTCTATCCGCGCCGTCACGCGACGCTGTTCGAACGGGTGCGCCGCGCCGGGTTGATCACAGGCGAGACGGCATTCGGCGTGCAGCCCGAGCGGTGGCGATTTCCGATACGAAATCGCATCATCGCCGCGCTCGCCGACGTCGTCGTCGTTGTGGAGGCGACCATGCACGGCGGCTCGCGCATCACGGCCGAGTACGCGCTCGAGTACGGCCGCGCGGTGCTGGCAATGCCCGGCTCGCGGCGCAACCCGGCGGCCGCAGGCTGCAATGCGCTCCTCGCCGACGGTGCTCACCCCCTGCTCGATCCGTCCGACGTGTTCCTCGCGCTCGGTCTCACCGGCGGGGCCCGCGGGTGGTCCCCGGTGGCGGAGCGGCCGGCCCCAACCGGCACCGCGGCCGCGGTGTTGCGCGCCTGCCACGGCGAGGCCGCACATCCCGACGAGCTCGTGGCGCGAACGGGTATCGAGGCACGCACGGTCGCCGCCGCGCTGGTCGAGCTCGAACGCACCAGCTGGTTGCGCCGTGCCGGGGCGTCCTACTGGCCTCTGAGCACGACGGCGTGAGAAGCTGTGCGCATGAGCAACATCCGCTCGCAGCAGCCCGGCGCCCAACCGACGAGCGCGTTTGCCGGCTCCGGAAGGCAGTTCGCAGAATTTGCCCGGGCGTTGTTCTCCGAGCCGACGGTCATGACGACATTGCAACGCATCGTCGATCTCGCCGCAGACACCGTCGAGGGCTGTGACGCGGCCGGCGTGTTGCTGGTCGACAAGGGCAGGATCCTGGCCGGGGCCTGGTCGAACGATCTGGTGCGTCAAGTCGAGACGATGGAGTACGAGCTGGGCGAGGGTCCGTGCGTGGACGCCATCTGGAAGCAGCCCGTGTTCGAATCCGCGGATCTACATGACCACGTGTCGCTGTGGCCGAGGTTCGCGCCCCGTGCGATCGAAGCAGGAGTCGAGAGCCTGCTCGGATTCCGGCTGTTCCTCGCGGAGGACACGCTCGGGGCGCTCGACCTGTACGGATACCGTGCCGGTGCGTTCGACGACGAGAGCAGTCGCGCGATCGGCACCGTGTTGGCTTCACACGCGTCAATGGCGCTTGCCGGGGCGCAACTGCACGAGCGTGACCTCGACACCGTCGCGGGATTGCGGGAAGCGCTTCTCACCCGCGATGTGATCGGTCAGGCGAAGGGAATTCTGATGGCGACGCAACACGTCGACGCCAACGCCGCGTTCGACCTCCTCATCAAGGCGTCGCAGGATCAGAACAACAAGGTGCGCACGATTGCCGAGATCGTGGCGCAAACGGGAGCGCTGCCGGAGCAGTAGCTGCCCGCACTTGGTCTCACCGGCGTCGGCCAAGCGCGAGCTGAACCGACCCAGCTGCTCTCAGGTGCTGCACCTTTCAGGTGGCAGTCAGCACTTGAGCACGTCGGCCTTACCATGCAGCTTCTCTGCGAGCGTTCGCATCGTGCCGGCAGAGTCGCCGACCACGATCCAGTTCTTGCCCTCAACGAACTGGACGTGCGTAACGCCGAGGAGTTTGGCGATCTCACAGCCCGTGTCCTTGTTTGCATTGATCGC
>DASVIY010000150.1:0-13346 GCA_036386195.1 Acidimicrobiia bacterium
TTCGGCACTCGCAGCCGAGTAGGCCTCGAACCGCGGCGCAATGAAGACCCCGTCGGGGCACGCGCGGCGCGCCCGGCTCATGGGCAGCGCGGAATGCACGCCGAACGCGCGCGCTTCGTAGCTCGCCGCGGCGACGACACCTCGCGGACCCAGACCGCCCACGATGACCGGCCGTCCCCGCAGCGAAGGATCGGCGAGCTGTTCGACCGACGCGTAGAACGCATCGAGGTCGACGTGCAGGATCGAAGGGGTATCAGTCACCACTGCCGGGGCCACCGCCGGGTCCACTGTCGCCCTCGCCGTGCACGCGTCGCACGTCGAAATCCTCGCGCCGCAAGCCGCGCACGTCGTAGTGGTAGCCGCGGGTGGCATCGGGACCCCAGTGCTCCGCGAGCCACTCGGCAAGCGGCTCGCGAACCCACGGCGCGCCCTCCTCGAGACGTGGACCACACTCGCCGCGCGCCACGAACGCGGCCTCGACCACGATGCCGTCGGGATCATCGACGTGCAGCGTCCCTTCGAACTCGACCGCGCGGTGGACCTCGCAGCGCATGATCCAGCCGAGGTCGACGGCGACCGCGCGCACCTCGTACAGCGGGCCTTCCCAGCGCGTGACCCGGAAACCGGTCTCCTCTTCGACCTCGCGCGTGAGGCCGGCGAGCAGCGAGTCGTCGGACTCGTCGATCACACCACCGGGCGTGCTCCAGTCGGAGTGGCCATTGCGACGCTCGTTGCGGACGAGCAACACCTCGCCGCCGAGCTCGAGAAGCGCGCCCGCGACCAGCCACTCGCGCATCGCGTCTCCCACCGGCTTACGTCGAGCGCGTGCTCGGCGGTTCGAGCTGCTGTGGCCGCGGGCGCCGCCGGCTCAAACGGTCGCGGATGCCCCACCACGTGACGAGACGGAGCGCTTCGAACACGATTCGGCTCGACATCTTCGAGTGGCCGAGCTCACGGTCGCGGAACTCGATCGGCACCTCGACGATTCGCCCACCTTGCCGGTCGAGGAGATACGTCATCTCGATCTGGAAGCCGTACCCGTCGGCACGCACCTCGTCGAGCGCGATGGCGGAGAGTGCACGCCGGTGATACGCGCGAAATCCGGCCGTCGCGTCGTGCACCGGGATGCGCAACATGACGCGTGCGTAGAAACAGCCGAACCGTGAGATCGCGCGGCGGGGCCAGGGCCAGTCGGGAATCGACCCGCCGGACACGTAGCGTGAGCCGATAGCCAGATCCGCGCCCCGCTCCACTTCCGCGACCAGGTTCGGGAGCGCGTCGGGATCGTGTGACAGGTCGGCATCCATCTCGACCATCACGTCATAGCCCTGCGTGAGGCCGGTATGAAAGCCCGCCCGGTACGCGGACCCGAGACCTGACTTCTTCGGCCGGCTCAGCACGTCGATGCGGCCGAGCTCGAGACCGAGCTTCTCGGCCCGCTCAGCCGTGCCATCGGGGCTTCCGTCGTCGACGACGAGCACATCGGCATGCGGGATCGCGTCCCGAATGCGCCGCAGCACCTCTTCGATGTTCTCAATTTCGTTGTATGTGGGCAGCACGACGAGCGTCCGCATTGACAACGAGTTTACCGGGCTGCTTGGTCATTTCCCGCCTCGTGGCCATAGCATCGCGAACCGTGGCCGATCGTGACAATGACGTCAACGGGCGGGATGCGTCTCGGCAACTCGATCACGAGCCCGAGGTGGTTCTCCCCCGCGGCCTGCCATCGACGGCAACGTTCTTCCTGGCATTCGGTGCCGTGGTGCTCGCCGGCGTCTTCGGCGCCTTGATCGGCTTCGGACTCGTGCGCGCGGGCGCGCACGGCGACCGTGCGGTGCCCGAAGTGCTCGGCGCGTTCGTCGGCGCGGTGCTGGCGGCAGGCGGCGTCGGCATCGTCGTCGTGCTGGTGCTGCGGGCGATGTCGGAATGGCAGCGCCGCGATGCCTCGCGTGCACGGCCTAGCCGCCGAAGTTGAGCTTGCGAAAGCCCTCCGCGTAGCGCACACCGGCCTCGCGTCCACCCTCCTCGGCGCGATCCCGGAGGAATTGACGGAACCAGTCGCCGGTTTCGGTGAGCTGGCTCCCGTGGCAGAACAGCGCGTCGATCTTCCGCTCCAGCGTCGTGGTGATGTCGACCCAGCAGTTGGGCTCGAGCGTGCCGGAGAGGTAGACGGCCTCGACGCGGTGCACTTCCAGGCCGTCGGCCAAGTGCTCGGCGAAGTAGTGCGGGTTGCCCGCGGCGGGGGCGACAGCATCGAGCGTGGCCCAGCCGGTGACGCGGTGGTCGCGGTGATTGAAATAGGTGTCGCCGAAGAACACCGCGGTGGGATCGGGACACACCACCACCTGCGGCTTGAGCGTCCGCAGGTGCCGAACGATCGCGCCCCGCAGCGTCGCGTCGTCGACCAGCTCGCCGTCGTCGTGGTCGAGGTGCTCCTGACCGGCGAACCCCAGGAGCGCGGAGGCCTTGGCCGTCTCTTCGACACGCAGACGCGCGAGCGCGTCGAGATCAGCGTGGGGATCCTGGGTGCCCTTGTCGCCTCGGGTCGTGATCAGCACCGTCACCTGCGCGCCGGCCTCGGCCCAACGGGCGAGCGTGCCGCCGGCGGAGATCTCGGGATCGTCGGGGTGCGCATAGACCGCGAGCGCGGAATCGGGAACCTCGGATGCAACCGCCATTCGCCTACGGTACCCAACCGCGGCCTCTGCTCCCGAAGATCGACGAATCGCGATGGTGACCGGCGCGAGTCGCGGTATCGGCAAAGCGGCTGCGCTGGCGCTGGCCGGCGCGGGCTTCGACGTCGTGATCACGGCCCGGACGGTGCACGAGGGCGAAGGACGGTGGGATCCTGCGTCGGTCACTGACGGCGATGCAGCGCCGCGGGTCGCGCCCGGCAGCCTCGACACGACTGCGGCGGCGATCGAGAGCTACCGCCACATGGCGGGCGCGCCACCCGAGGTGATCGGAGCGGCGATCGTGTGGATCGCGACGTCGCCCGACGCCGACCGATTCCTGGGCAAGACGGCGCACGCGCAGAAGCTCGTCGCCGACCGCGGCCTGCTCCCCGGATGGCCGCAACCCGAGGACGCCTGATCGCCGTTACTTCTGCTGCAGCCGGGCCGACAGCTCCCGCGCGGCACTCGCCACTTGCTCCGCCGGCGGACCGGCATTCTCCGGCGTGCTCTGGGACACGACGGCGAGCACCTTGCCCCGGGTGAACACGACGTCGCGGTACAGCGTGGCCTGGCCGAACGACACGAGCGCGTACGTGCGGCCGATGGCACCGTCGACGCCGGGCACCGCGAACGTCGCTCGATCGCGCTCGCCGCGTGAGTTGTCGATGTAGTCACGCGCCGCCGCCGCGCCGGCGGCGTCCTTGAACACGAGCAGCGCCACGATGCGGTTGACTGCTGTCGAGCCGCCCAGGCCGTACGTCCACGAACGGCCGTAGCCCCTCTCGAAGCCGTGTTGTCGGAAGAACGCGGCTTGTGCCGCCGAGTACGCGGTCGCGAGGTCGGCCTGGTTGATGGTGCCGGCAAGTCCCTCGTCGATCTGGTCACGCTCGAACGGCGGCGGTGCAGTGTCGGGTAGCACGCCCGCGAGATCGGCGGGAGGCTCGCCGCTCGGCACGGTGCTCGCGGGCACGCGTGTGGTCCTGGTCGGGATCGGAGTGGTCGTGCGGGAGGGCTTCGCGGTGGTGGAGGTCGAGTGGGTCTGCTTGCGCTTGGCGTGCGAGCTCCCGCCGGAATCACACGTCGTCAATGCGGACGCCAACGCGACGCATGCAATGACGACGCCAAGCTGTTTCACCACCACCCACCTTGCTACCAGGTGAGGCCGAGGGTCTCGCGCATCGTCGCTTCGAACGTCGCGTCGTCGAGCGCGGCCCTCGTGCTGAGCACCATGTCGGCGTCGGAGCCCACGGGAACGCGCAGCGGCGGATCATCGGCTTCGATCGCGTCGGCAACCGCGGCGGCGACATGCTCAGGGGTGCTGCCGGCCTGCGCGAACAACACGTCGCGCGCCGACTCCCACTGCCGGTCGAGCTGGTCGTACGGCGCTTCGATGCCGTAGCGACCCTCGCGGGCCTGGAAGCCGGTCTCGATGTAGCCGGGCTCGATCAGCACCACGCGGATGCCGAAGTGGCCGACCTCGTATTTCAACGCCTCACTCGTCGCCTCGAGCGCGTACTTGGTGGCGGAGTAGAAACCGTTGAACGGCGCCGCGACCCGTCCGGCAACCGACGAGATGTTGACGACCGTGCCTCGACCGCGGACGCGCAGCTGCGGCACGACCGCCTGGATCATGCGCAACGCGCCGAAGTAGTTGGTCTCGAGCATGCGCCTGACCTCGGGGATCGGCACGCTCTCGACCGGGCCGGTCACACCGAAGCCCGCGTTGTTGACAAGGGCATCGAGCTCGCCTGCGGCTGCGACTGCTTCGGCGATCGAGCGCTCGTCGTCGACGTCGAGCGGGAGCTTCATCGCGACATCGAGATCGTCGAGCGTCTCAGGTTTCCGTGCCGTCGCGACGACGTCGTGCCCGCGCTTGGTCAGCTCGATCGCGGTGGCGCGGCCGAAACCCGTCGAGCAGCCCGTGATCAACACCCGTGCCATCGCGTCCTCCCGGTGGTTCAGCCTGCGGCGAAGTCGTCGAGCGCGGCGATCACTCGATCAACATCGGCGTCGTCGACATCCTTGTGGGTGACGAAGCGTACGGTGTCGGCGTCGATCATGCCCGCGCGGATTCCTTGGCCTTCGAGGCGCTCGAGCACGTGGTGCGGAAGCCGTGTTGCCGGCACGCACACGATGTTGGTCGGCACACGCGAGGGATCGACGCTGCCGGGATAGCGCGCCGCCAACGCGTCGGCGAGCCGTCGAGCCCGCGCGTGATCGTCGGCAAGGCGCTCGACCATCGTCTCGAGCGCGACGATCCCGGCGGCGGCGATCACGCCCGCCTGACGCATTCCCCCACCCATCCGATGCCGCTGCTCGCGCGCCTCCGCGATCAATTCGGCCGGCCCGCAGAGGACCGAGCCCACCGGCGCGCCGAGGCCTTTCGAGAGGCAGAACATCGTGCTGGTCGTCTGGGCCACGAGGTCGCGCGGCGAGACGCCCAGCGCGATGGCGGCGTTCCAGATACGGGCGCCGTCACAGTGGACGGGTACGCCGGCGGCACGCGCAACCGTGACCACGTCCTCCACTTGCGCGACCGTCCATGGCCGGCCGCCCGACGGCATGTGCGTGTTCTCGATGCTCAACAGCGAGACGGAGGTGACGTGGTGCTCCGCGTCGGCGAGCGCACCAACAATCGCCGCAGGATCGAGGCGGCCGTCGTCGTCGGGCAGCGGCCGGAGCTGCACGCCCGCGTTGCCGGCAGCGCCCGCGTCCTCGTAGCGGTACACGTGCGCCCGGTTGGCGCACAACACGTCGGTGCCGGCGCGCGCGAGCACCCGCAACGCGAGTTGGTTGGCCATCGTGCCCGACGGCACGTACAACGCAGCTTCGGTGCCCAGCAACGCCGCCGCGAGCGACTGCAGCCGGTTGACGGTCGGGTCCTCGCCGTACTCGTCGTCACCCACTTCCGCGCCGGCCATCGCCCGGCGCATCTCGGGCGTGGGTGTCGTGACCGTGTCGGAACGCAGGTCGACCGACCCGTCAGGCGAAGCCATCAGCGGTTGCCGCTACTTCCCCGGCTCATTCTTGCGTCGCAAAGCATCATGACATGTTGGTTTGCGACGCAAGAATGGATCTTGGGGGCGCAAGATCACTGTCCGATCGGGCGGATCAGGCCTTCTTGGATGACGGTCACGGCGAGCATCCCGTCGTGCCGGAAGATCGCGCCTTCGGCCAGGCCGCGCGCGTTGCCGGCCGACGGGCTCGTCTGGTGATACAGCAACCACTCGTCGGCACGCAGTGGACGATGAAACCACATCGCATGGTCGAGGCTCGCGACCTGCCACTGCCCACCGCCGTGCGACACCGAGTGCGGCAGCATCGCGGTGTCGAGCAGCGTGAGGTCGGACGCGTACGCGACGACACATGTGTGCAGGAGCGGATCGTCGGGCAGCGTGCCGTTGGTCTTGATCCACACGTCCTGCTCGGGCGCGCGCGGCGTCGGGTCGAGCCAGGGCGGGTCGGTGACGGGCCGCGAGTCGATCGGGCGCTCCCGCACGAGCCAGGCGCCGAGGTCGGGACCGAGCCGGTCGAGGTGGGGCTCGATCCGCTCGCGGAACGTGGGCAGCGTCTCGGGATCGGGCACGTCGGGCATCGGATCGGAGTGCTCGGGACCGGTTTCCGCGATCTGGAACGACGCCGCGAGGTTGAAGATCGCCTTGCCGTGCTGGATGCCGACGACGCGCCGGGTGGTGAAGCTCTTGCCGTCACGGATGCGGTCGACCTCGTAGATCAGCGGAATGGTCGGGTCGCCCGGCTGCAGGAAGTACGCGTGTAACGAGTGCACGTGACGGAGCGGATCGACGGTGCGCCCGGCCGCGGTGAGCGCTTGCGCGGCGACTTGCCCTCCGAACACGCGCTGGCGGTCCTCGTCGGGACTGAGGCCACGGAACAGATTGACTTCGAGCTGCTCCAGCTCCAGCAAGTCGATCAGATCGTCAAGGGCCGTTCCCATGACGACGGATGCTACCGGCGCGCGTCGTTTGGCGACGCCGTCAGCCGAAGAAGATGGAGGCAGTGTCGAAGAGCTTCGGGTCGACGGTCTTGAGCTCGCGCACGCCGTCTTCGATCGGCACGCGCACGATGTCGGTGCCTCGGAGCGCGACCATCTTGCCGAAGTCGCCTTCGTGCACCGCGTCGATCGATTCGATCCCTAATCGCGTCGCGAGCACTCGGTCGAACGCGGTAGGCGTGCCACCGCGTAACACGTGGCCGAGGATCGTGACCCGGGTCTCGAAGCCGGTGCGCCGCTCGATCTCGGGTTGGATGCGGTTGCTGATCCCACCCAGGCGCACGTGTCCGAACTCATCGACTTCCGCCGACTGCGTTTGCATCGTGCCTTCCGCGGGCTGCGCACCCTCGGCCACCACGACGAGCGAGAAACTGGCGCGGCGATGCCGATGCTCGAGCTGCTCGCATACTTCGCCGATGTCGAACGGCTCCTCGGGAATGAGTATGACGTCCGCGCCGCCCGCCATACCCGCGTACGTCGCGATCCAGCCTGCGTGCCGACCCATCACCTCGACGATCATCACGCGGTCATGGCTCTCCGCGGTGGTGTGCAGCCGGTCGATCGCGTCGGTCGCGATCTGCACTGCCGTGTTGAAGCCGAACGTGAAGTCGGTCCCCGACAAGTCGTTGTCGATGGTCTTGGGCACGCCGACAATGTGCACGTCGCCACCGAGCTTCGCGGCAACACCGAGCGTGTCTTCACCGCCGATGGCGATCAGCGCGTCGATGCCCTCGCGCCGCAACGTGTCGAGCGCGCGGGTGATGCCGTTATCCGTTTTGTATGGGTTGGTGCGTGACGTACCGAGGATCGTGCCGCCGCGGTGGAGCGTGCCGCGGGTGTTTTCGGCGGTGAGCTCCATACTCTCGCACTCGATCACGCCGAGCCATCCGTGCCTGAAGCCGACGATGTTGTGGCCGTAGACACCCTCGCCCTTGCGGACGACAGCCCGAATCACCGCGTTGAGACCCGGACAGTCGCCACCACCTGTCAGCACCCCGATGCGCATCCTCGTGACCTCCGTGCGTTCAGTCTGCCTCATCCGGCCGTATCCTTGCGCGGGAAACCGAGGAATGGCAGAGGGGCTGCACGAGTGCAGATCTTCCCGGGAGCTGACCAGGAGCAGGTGCAGATCTCGGCCGTGGGCGCGATGGAGCCTACCCCGGAGCAGTCCTGTGGGACGCGCCCCGCGCATCCGTCTCCGCTCGTGTCGGCTCGATGGGCACCCTCGAGCTGCAACAGAGCTCAGGGCCGACAACAACGCGCGTCATCAACCGTCACAGCGCCGAGGCTGGCGCGCGGGTTCGTCGCTCGATCCAACGACACAACCGCGATGGCGGCTCCCGGTATTTGCCCGGTTTGACTTTGAGCCTCTCCCCCCGTCCCACCAACTAGCCTCGTTTGCTGTGAATCGAACCGCGCTGCGAGGGCAGGTGGCCGGCGTCGCCTTTCCGCTGTTCGGCGATCAGGAGGAGATCCTCGCGTGCGCACCCGCGTGGGCCACCGAGGCCTCGCCGAGAGTGCCCATGGCGTTGCGGGCCCGAATTCCCCACATTGGCGCCGTCACCGACCGGCGATTCTTGCTGTTCGAAGATCCCGGGCGCCGGAAGCTCTCGATGCACGACCTCGTGATCGAAGTGCCCGTGACGCGGGTCGAGCTCACGAAGACGCAGTCGCGGCTGCTGTACAAGCTCGAGATACGGATCCGGCCGGGGCTGGATGAAGTTACGCACGAAGGACGTCACATCGTCCTCGAGTTCCGACCACGCGACCGCGCCGCCGGCGAACAGCTCCGCGAACGCCTCCACAATGTCTACCCGCGTGACGAGGCCTTGGCGCCGGCGGTCAGCGAGACGGCGCCGGCGTTCGGAGAGGCCGCGCCGCCGCCCGCCACCGAGGACACGCCCCCCACGTCGTGAGCGTCGTGCTCGCGATCGACGCCGGCACCACGGGCGTCCGCACCTTCGCGTTCGACGAGCACGGCGCGCCGTGTGCATCCGCCTACCGGGAGTTCCCGCAGCATTTCCCGCAGCCGGGCTGGGTCGAGCACGACGCCGACGACATCACCGCCGTCACGCTCGAGACGCTGGCCGAGGTCGCGCAGCGGGTCACCGCCGACGGACAGAACATCGCCGCCATCGGCATCACGAACCAACGCGAGACGACCGTCGTGTGGAGCCGCAGCACCGGCCGGCCGCTCCACCGCGCGATCGTGTGGCAGGACCGCCGCACCGCCGCCCGCTGCGACGAGCTGAAGGCGGCCGGTCACGAGCCGCTGATCCGGCGGCGCACCGGGCTCGTGCTCGATCCCTATTTCTCGGGCACGAAGCTCGAGTGGCTGCTCACAACCGGCGGCGTCGACTCGGGTGCCGACCTCGCGTTCGGCACCGTCGACTCCTGGCTGCTGTGGCAGCTCACGGGCGGTGTCGACGGCGGCGTGCATGCGACCGAGCCGTCCAACGCGAGCCGCACCCTGCTGTTCGACATCGACGCGCTCGACTGGGCGGACGACCTGCTCGAGCTGTTCGGTGTGCCGCGCTCCTGTCTGCCCGCTGTGCTGCCGAGCAGCGGCCGCTTCGGCGTCACTGTGCCGGAGCGCGCCGCCGGGCTTGCGGTCCCGATCAGCGGCATCGCGGGCGATCAGCAGGCCGCGCTCTTCGGCCAGGCGTGCTTCACGCCCGGCATGACGAAGAACACGTACGGCACCGGGTCGTTCGTGCTCATGAACCTCGGTCCGACGCATCCGGCGCCCACCGAGGGGCTCCTCACGTCGGTCGCGTGGACGATCGGGGCCGAGCGCGCCTACGCGATGGAAGGCGCCATCTTCGTGACCGGGGCCGCGATCCAGTGGCTGCGCGACGGGCTCGGCATCATCGCCGACGCATCGGAGACCGGTCCGCTGGCGGCGAGCGTCCCCGACAGCGGCGGCGTTGCGTTCGTGCCCGCCTTCACGGGCCTCGGGTCGCCATGGTGGGATCCCTACGCGCGTGGCTCGGTCTTCGGACTGACGCGCGGCAGCGGCCGTGCGCAGATCGCCCGCGCGGTCGTGGAGGCCATGGCGTGGCAGACGCTCGACGTCGTCGATGCGATGAGCGCCGCGAGCGGCACGCCGGTCGCCGAGCTACGCGCCGACGGCGGCGCGTCGGTGATGGAGGTGTTGTGTCAGTTCCAGGCCGACGTGCTCGGCGTGCCGGTGCGGCGACCAGTCGTGAAGGAGACCACGGCGCAGGGTGCCGCGTTCCTCGCCGGCATCGCCGAGGGCGTGTGGGGCACGCCCGCCGAAGCCGCGGGCAGTTGGGCCGAAGACGCCGCGTTCACGCCCGCGATGCCGCGCGACGAGGTGGAGCGGCGCCGCGTGGTCTGGCAACGCGCCGTGGACCGGTCGCGCGCCTGGGCGCACTGAGATCGAGGGCTACGCGACTGCGCCGACGTGCTCGGAGGCGCCGCCCATCGCGCCGGGATCGAACGTGGCCAGCTCGAGCGGCTCGGCCGGCAGGTCCTCGGCCTTCTTGGTCGCGTACGTGTCGACGTACTGGTAGCCCGACAGCTGCGCGATCTCGAACATCACCTCGTCGGTTAATCGGCGCAGCACCATGTGGTCATCGGCACCGCGGGCGTACCGATCGAGCGCGATCGGCTCACCGAACCGGATGCGCAGCGTGCGGAACAGGCGCGGCAGCTTCGCGTCGGTGGGCTGGATCTCATCGGTACCGATCATCCCGATGGGAATGATCGGCGCGCCGGTGCGCAGCGCGAGCCGGGCAACGCCGCTGTGCCCGCGGTGCAGATAGCCGTCACGCGTGCGCGTGCCCTCCGGGTAGATCCCGAACACCCCGCCCTGCTCCAGCACGTCGGTCGCCGCGGCCAGCGCGCGTTCACTGGCACTGCCGCCTTCGCGGCGGATCGGGATCTGACCCACGCCGCGGAAGAACCAGGCCATCCGCTTGTCGTCGAAGTACTCGGCCTTGGCGACAAACGTGACTCGCCGGCGGATGACAAGCGGGAGAAAGAGGGAGTCCATGAACGAGCGGTGGTTCGAGGCCAGGATGACCGGGCCGTGGCGCGGCACGCGATCGGCGCCCTCGACCCGTATGCGGTAACACAACCGCAGGATCGGCGTCAGGATCGCCTTCATGACCCAGTACAGCAACGTGCCCCCTCTCGTGCTTCGGGAGCATAGGACGTCCGTTGGCGCGGTATGGCCGACGCCCTAGCCGAGCTTGGTGAGCGCGCGCTTGATGCCGCGCACCGCCTGGGTGATGCGTTGCTCGTTTTCGACAAGGGCGAAGCGCACGAAGCCTTCGCCGCCGGGACCGAAGCCGACGCCGGGTGAGACCGCGACCTTCGCTTCCGGCACGAGCATCTTGGCGAACTCGAGCGAGCCCATCTCCTCGTACGGCGCCGGGATCGGTGCCCACACGAACATGGTGCCGCGAGGCTTCTCGATCTCCCAGCCGACGCGCGCGAGCCCCTCGACCAACGCGTCGCGACGGCCGTGGTAGATGCGGTTGACCTCGAGCGGGTACTCGGGCGCTTCGTTCATCGCGACAGTCGCGGCGATCTGGATCGGCTGGAACGTGCCGTAGTCGAGGTAGCTCTTGAGCTTGTACAGCGCCGCGACGACGTCGGCGTTCCCAAGGAGAAAGCCGACGCGCCACCCCGCCATCGAGAACGACTTCGTGAGCGTGTACAGCTCCACCGCGACGTCGGTCGCACCCGGCACCTGGAGGATCGACGGCGGGTCGTAGCCGTCGAAGCCGAGATCGGCGTACGCGAAGTCGTGCACGAGCAGCACATCGTGCTCGCGCGCGAACGCGACCATGCGGGTCATGAAGTCGAGGTCGACACAACTGGTTGTCGGGTTGTGCGGGAACGACAGCACGATCACCCGCGGACGCGGCCACGAGTCTTCCCACGCTTCGAGAAGGTTGGCGAAGAAGTCGTGATCGGGACCGAGGCGCACATGGCGCACCTCCGCGCCGGCGAGGATCGGTCCCCAGATGTGGATGGGGTACGACGGACTCGGCACCATCGCCGCGTCTCCCGGCCCGAGCACCACCCACATCAAATGCGAGAAGCCTTCCTTCGCGCCGATCGTCGTGCACGCCTGAGTCTCCGGATCCAGCTCGACACCGAAGCGGCGATGGTAGAGATTCGTGATCGCGAGGCGGAGGTTGGGGATGCCACGGCTGGTGGAGTAGCGGTGGTTGCGCGGGTTGCGCACGGCCTGGCCGAGCTTCTCCACGGCCACTTGCGGCGACGGGATGTCGGGGTTGCCGAAGCCGAGGTCGATGATGTCTTCGCCGGCGCGCCGACCCGCCATCTTCAACGTGTCGATGGTCGCGAACACATACGGCGGCAGCGCGTTGATCCGGCGGAACTCCATGTGAGGACGGTATCAGGCTGCTTTCGAGGCGACCGGTACATTGAGACGCTCATGCCGGCTGTACCCATCGTGCGCGCAGTACTCCTTGATGTCGGTGGCATCTTCCACTTGCCCGACCACGCCCATGTCATCGGCGCGTTCGCCCGCGCCGAGGTCACGGTCGACGCTGCAGTGCTCGATCGCGCGCACTACGCCGGCACCACAGCCTTCCCGATGGACTACGCGGGCGAGTTGCCGTGGGACGAGATGTGGGCCGCGTATCTCGAGGCGTACGTCGACGAGTGTGGCGTGCCCGACGATCGGCGTGCCGGCACGCTCGAGCACTTGCACCAGGAGTTCGCCACCGCCGCGCTGTGGACGCGCCTCGTGCCCGGTTCACCGGAAGCGCTCCGCGCGCTCGACGCGACCGGCGTCGCGATCGGAATCGTCTCGAACGCCGACGGATCCGTCGCGGAACGACTGCGCGAGCAAGAGGTCCTCCAGGTCGGTCCCGGGCTCGGCGTGCAAGTCGAGACCATCATCGACTCGGGCGCCGTCGGCATCACCAAGCCCGACCCGCGGATCTTCCACCTCGCGCTCGACGCGCTCGATGTGCAGCCCGACGACGCGATCTACGTAGGCGACATGCCCGCGATCGATGTGGTCGGTGCGCGCAAGGCCGGTATCCGGCCCGTCCTCATGGACCCGTACGGACTGCACGGCGGCATCGACTGCGAACGAGTCACCTCACTGCACGATGTCGCGGCGTTGGTCAACGATGGGTTGCGAGATCCAGGGCGGGCCGAGCCTCCGGACTCGGCGACGGATGGAAAGTTACGCCGGTGATCTCCTGGTTGACTCGAATGTGGGTTCGGCGGTTGTTCGCCGCACTGCGGCGCGGGAACTACAAGCCGATGTTGGCGACCTTTGCCGACGACGCCGTCTTTCGGTTTCCCGGCGACAGCTCGTGGTCGGGCGTGTACCGGGGCCGCGAAGAGATCGAGCGTTGGCTGCGGCGATTTGCCGACGTTCGGATGCGGTTCGAGGTGCTCGAAGTCGCGGTCGGCGGACCGCCGTGGAACATGTCGATCTTCACGCGATTCACGGATTCGTGGACTGCACCTGACGGCACGATCGTCTATGAAAACGAGGGCGTGCTCTTCGACCGGGCCCGGTGGATGAAGATCGTGTACCACGAGGCGTCCGAGGACACACGACGCACCGTGCCGCTCGACGATGCCCTCGCAGCCCAGGGTGACGAGCTTGCGATTGCCGCGGTGGCGCGCCGCTCGCAGTA
>DASVIY010000151.1:0-7646 GCA_036386195.1 Acidimicrobiia bacterium
GACCCGCACACACCGAACCCCGTGATCAACCTGATGGACGAGCAGCGCGAGATCGTCGACATGGGCGGCACGATGCGCCTCGGCGCCTATCCGGCCAAGCTCACACCGGGCACCCGCGTCTACGAGGCGTACGGCCAAGAGGTCGTCTACGAGCGGCACCGGCATCGCTACGAGGTCAACAACAAGTACCGCCGTCGCTTCGAGGAAGCGGGCATGGTGTGCTCGGGCACGTCGCCCGACGACCGGCTGGTCGAGTTCGTCGAGCTTCCGCCCGGCGTGCACCCGTTCTTCGTGGCCACGCAGGCGCATCCCGAGTTCAAGAGCCGGCCCGACCGTCCCCACCCACTCTTTGCGGCGTTCATCGCGGCGGCGCGTGACCGCGCGGAGGGGCGCGCTCCACGCCTGCCCATCGACGAGCCGGTCGAGTCTCGGCAGCGGTGAGCAAGTTCCGCGTCGTCGACTCCACGCCGGTCGTCGACGCCGGATTTCTCGCCGTGACCGAGGAACACGTCGCGGGTCCCGGCGACGAGTCGTTCACGCGGTACGTCGTGCGGCATCCCGGAGCCGTCGTCATGGTGCCCGTCGAGGACGACGGCGAGACCGTGCTGATGCTCCGGCAGTTTCGGGCGGCCACGGGCGGCGACCTGCTCGAGATCCCCGCGGGGAAGCGCGATGTCGACGGTGAGCCCCCCGAGGCGACCGCGGTGCGCGAGCTCGAAGAGGAGATCGCCCGCAAGCCGGGCCGGCTCGTCAAGCTGTGCGAGTTCTTCAACTCACCCGGCTTCTGCGACGAGTACACGCACCTGTTCCTCGCGCTCGACCTGGCCGAGCTGGCTACACCCATCGCGGTCAACGCGGAGGAACGCGAGATGACCATCGAGCGCGTTGCGCTGCGCGACGTCGATCAGCTCATCGCGACGCGCGAGATCATCGACGCCAAGAGCATCGTGGGGCTCCAGCTCGCCCGCCGGTATCTCGCGGGGGAGTACGAAGGGCTCCGGTGACCGCCTCCAACGGCTCGACGCCCGACCGGCTGAGCCAGTTGCTCGCCGAGCACGAGATGTGGCTCACCGTCGAGCGCGGCCTCTCGGCCAACACCCTGGGTGCGTACCGACGCGACCTTCGTCGGTACGCGGCGTTCGTGCGCCGGCGCAAGGTTGCCGACCCTGCCGGCGTCGGCGAGCCGATGGTGCTCGAGTACGTCGAGCAGCTGAAGACCGCGACCGACAATGACGGCCGCCCGCGCTACGCGCCGTCGTCCATCGCCCGCGCGCTCGTCGCGGTGCGCTCGTTTCACCGTTTCTGCGTCGACGAAGGGTTCGTAACGCTCGATCCGAGCGAGGAGGTCGGCGCGCCGCGTGTACCGGCGGGCATACCCAAGGCGCTGACCGAGCCCGAGGTCGACGCGCTGCTGGCGAGCGTCATGGGTGACGACCCACGGGCACAACGCGATCGGGCCATCGTCGAGATGCTGTACGCGAGCGGCATTCGCATCAGCGAGCTCGTCGGGCTCGACCGGGCCGATCTCGACCTCGAGGCAGGGTTCATGCGCGTGTTCGGCAAGGGCGACAAGGAACGAATCGTGCCGCTCGGACGTACCGCCCGCGCCGCCGTCGGCGCGTACCTCGCGACGGGCCGCCCCGCGCTGCAACGGGCGCGGAAGACCGGCCGCGACGGCGACGCGCTGTTGCTGAACGCGCGTGGCGGCCGGTTGAGCCGCCAGACCTGTTGGAAGCTCGTGCAGGCGGCGGGGGAGCGGGCCGGCCTCGGCGGTCGCCTCTCGCCCCACGTGCTCCGCCATTCGTGCGCGACCCACATGGTCGACCACGGGGCCGACATCCGGGTGGTGCAGGAGCTGCTGGGCCACGCGAGCCTGTCGACCACGCAGGTGTACACGAAGGTCTCGCCCGAGCGGCTCCGGGCCGTGTACGAGGCCGCGCATCCGCGGGCAACAGGAAGGTCAAGACCGGGCCCGGGTGGGTAGGATGACCGTATGGCCGATACGACGCATGCGGTACTGCGCGACCAGCTGCAAGAGGAGCGGACGCGGCTCCGCGACCAGTTGCGTCAAATGGGCCACGGCCCGGAAGGCAGCCTGTCGTTCGACGAGGGCTTCGCCGACTCCGGCCAGGTGACCGCCGAGCGGGGCGAGGTCGACACGCTGGCGAGCACGCTGCTCGAGACGCTCCAAGAGATCGAGGACGCCCTCATCAAGTTCGACGCCGGCAACTACGGCCGGTGCGAGTCGTGCGGCGAGCCCATCGCTGCCGCCCGGCTCGAGGCGATGCCGGCCGCGCGGTACTGCATCACCTGCGCGTCCAAGCGACGCTGAGAGGCCCCACATGCAACCGCGCGAGGTCCTGATCTTCTTTGTCTGCCTCGTGACGGCTGTCATCCTGCACGAGATCAGTCACGGTGTCGTCGCGTTGTGGCTCGGCGACGACACCGCGAAACGGGCCGGACGGCTCACCCTCAACCCGATCCCGCACATCGATCCGTTCGGCTCGCTGATCCTTCCCGCGATGGGCGCGCTGACCGGGTTACCGATCCTCGGCTACGCGAAGCCCGTGCCCGTGAACCCGGCGCGCCTGCGCAACCCGCGCCGCGACATGGTGTTCGTGAGCCTTGCTGGCCCGGCGACCAACTTCACGCTCATGGCGATCGCCGCGTACGGGGCCCGGTACGTGTACCACCACGGCGGCATTCTCGGCGGCGGACTCTCCGGCAACGGCCCGGACCTATGGCTCGACATCCTCTTCGTGTTCGCGTTCGTGAATCTCGCCCTCGGGCTCTTCAACCTATTGCCGATCCCACCGCTCGACGGCTCGGCGCTCATCGAACGGGTGCTGCCGCGCGACTGGCTCCCGGCCTGGTACCGCTACCGCATGTACGGCTTCCTCGTGTTGTTCGGTCTGGTGTTCTTCACCAACGCGCTGGCGACGGTGCTCAACCCGTTCATCAACGCGCTGCAGAACTTCGTCGTCGGTTGAGAGCGCTCCATCTCGCGCGGCGGTTCTTCGGCGCGCTTTCACCCGCGCGACCGAAGCCCGATGACCTCGCGTGGGTCGCAGCTGCGCTCACACCGGGCGAGCTCGCCCTGTGGAGGCGCATGCCCAATCACGACCAGCGACACTCCATCGGGGTCGCGCGTGACGTGGCGCGCCGGCTCGACGCGACCGAATGGGCCGGCGACTCTCGTTGGACCGCAGCCGCGCTGCTGCACGACGTCGGCAAGCTCGACGCACACCTCGGCGTGTACGGACGGGTCGTCGCGACCGTCGCGGGTAGCGTCGCCGGCCACGACATGGCCGACGCGTGGTCGGCGAAGTCGGGCTTCACCCGCCGCGTCGGGCTGTACCTCCGCCACGGCGAGCTCGGTGCCGACATGATTCGCATGGCCGACGGCCGTGAGGAGGCAGCTGCGTGGGCCGCGGCCCACCACGATTCCGGCCGGTGGGACGCGCTCGCTGTTCCCGCGCCGGTGACCGCCGCGCTCGACGCCGCGGACAACGACTGACGCTCAGAAGTAAGCTGATGAAGAAAGGCTGAGAATCTGCGGCCGCAGGTGACCGACAGCCTTCGGCAGGTCGCTGCCGTTACGCGGGCGGCAAGAGCCCGACGGCGCGATGCACCCGTGCGAGCACCGGGCCGGCGAGTGCGCGAGCCTTGCCGGCACCGAGCGCGAGTTGGCGATCGACCTCGGCAGGATCACCGGCGAGCATCTCGTAACGCTCCTGCAGCGGCCGGAGGAACTCGACCACCGCCTCGGCAACCGCCGTCTTGAAGGCGCCGTATCCCGCGCCCGCGAACTGCTTCTCCGCCGCAGCGCGCGAACCACCGGTCGCGGCGGCGTAGATGTCGAGGAGATTCGAGATCCCGGGTTTCTCGTCGCGGTCGTAGCGGACGTCGGTACCCGAGTCGGTGACCGCCGACTTGATCTTCTTCGTGATGCGCGCCGGCGGGTCGAGCACCGAGATCGTGCCTTGCGGCGAATCTTCCGACTTCGACATCTTCGCAGTAGGGATCTGGAGGTCCATGATGCGCGCGCCGACCGGTGGGAACGTCGCTTCCGGCACCACGAACATATCGCCGAAGCGATGGTTGAAGCGCAGCGCCACATCGCGGGTGAGCTCCACGTGCTGGCGCTGGTCGTCGCCGACCGGCACCTCGTTGGTGTCGTAGAGGAGGATGTCGGCCGCCATCAGGACCGGATAGTCGAACAGCCCGACGCTCGCCGACTCCTGGCCTTCGGACTTCTCTTTGAACTGCGTCATGCGGCGCAGCTCGCCGAACGTGGCCACGCAGTTGAGGATCCAGGTGAGCCGGCTGTGCTCCGCCACGTGGCTCTGCACGAACAAGATGCAGCGCTGCGGGTCGAGGCCGGCGGCCATGAGCAACGCGGCGAGCTGACGGCTGCGGCCGGCGAGCTCGTCGCGCTCATACGGCACCGTCATCGCATGCAGGTCGACGACGCAGTAGATGGCGTCGTGGCGGTCCTGGTCGTCGACCCAGCGGCGAATAGCCCCCAGGTAGTTGCCGAGATGCAGGTCGCCCGACGGCTTGATGCCAGAGAACACACGTGTCACTAGATACCGTCAATCTGCAAGGAGGCCAGCGATCGCCAGGATCGTAATCAACGAAAGCGGGAAGCTGGCTCGCAATGTCGTGCGCTCCGCTTCCGTGCTGGTGTGCGACGTTCGCTTTCGGGCATTGTTGTGCGCGTTGTGGGTGATGCCGACCGAGGAGGAGTCCATGGGGCAAGGCATCGGCGAGGTACTGACATACGCGATCGCCGTGTCTATCAGCCTCCTCTCGATCATCGCGGTGATCCTGATGCTGTTCTCGTCGCGGGCGAGAGTGAACGGCCCGGCCTTCCTGGTCGGTTGGATGGGCACGCTCGCCGTCGTGAGCGGTGTCGTCTACATCGTGTCGGACCAGGGCAACGCCGCGACGAGTACCAACACCTCGGACACGATCTCGTGGGGGAAGATCGTATTCGGCGTACTCCTGCTGCTGCTCGCGGTGCGCGACTGGCGGAACCGCCCAGCGCCGGGTGTAGAGCCCGAGATGCCGAAGTGGATGGCGAGTGTCGACTCCTTCTCGCCGGGAAAGGCGTTCGGCTTGGCTGTGCTCATGGCCGGGGTGAACCCGAAGAACCTGATCCTGACCGTCGCTGCGGCGGCGGGACTCGCGCAGCTTGGGCTGTCAACGAGCGATGCAGTCGTCTCACTGATCGTCTTCGTGGTTGTCGGGAGCCTCACAATCGCCGGCCCGGTCGTGTACTACTTCCTCGGCGGCGAACGCGCGAAGGCCGAACTCGACTCGCTGAAGGACTGGCTCGCGATTCACAATGCCGCGGTGATGGCAGTGTTGTTCCTCGTCTTCGGCGTCGACCTGATCGCGAAGGGCCTCCCGCCACTTACTAGTTAGTCGCGCGCCCTACCTGTGTCGCTCAGCGCTACGGCGCGTGAACACACGTGTCACGGGCGGTGAGGCTAGCCCGCCCCATTGCGTGCGCCCGGTCCGTTTCTGCACAAGGTCGGGGTCGCGCCGCCGGGCGGAATGCGCAGTTTCCGGGGTGCCCTCCGGTAATCTGACGGCGTGCCGTACGAGGTTTCCACAGAAGTGTTCGCCGGGCCGTTCGACCTGCTCCTGCACCTGATCCTCAAGCAGGAGGTCGATCTGTGGGAGGTCTCGCTCTCCACGATCGTCGACGCGTACCTCGGCGAAGTCGAGCGTATGGGCGCGCTCGATCTCGACGTCGCCACCGAGTTCCTGCTCATCGCGGCGACGCTCGTCGAGCTCAAGGCGCGGCGCCTGCTTCCCGGGCTCGAAGATGTGGAGCTCGACGAGGAGCTGTTGCGTTTCGAGGAGCGCGATCTCCTGCTCGGGCGTCTGCTCGAGTGCAAGACGTTCAAAGACGTTGCCCAGAGCTTCGAATCGATGATCCGAGTCGCGGGCAAGAGCGTGCCGCGTCTCGCGGGGCTCGACGAGCAGTTCCTCGCGCTCGCGCCCGACCCGCTCGAAGGCGTGTCGCTGCAGGCGCTGCGCCGCGCCGCGTTGCGGTCGCTCGCGTACAAGCCCAGCCCGGTCGTCAACGTCGATCACGTCGCGCCGATCCGGGCGAGCGTTCGCGATGCCGTGCAGGTCGTGCTCGATCGGCTGCCGCAGTCGGGCGCGATCACATTTCGTGAGCTGGTGGACGGGATCGAGGAGCGCCTCGAGATCATCGTGCGCTTCCTCGCGGTGCTGGAGCTGTTCAAGCAGGGCCTCGTCGACCTCGAGCAGATCGCCAACTTCGGCGAGCTCCGCGTGCGGCGCCTCGCGGAGGGCGAGCTCGATGCCACGAGCCTCGCCGATTGGGACGACGGTACTGTCGATGTGGGCGACGCGCAGGCTACCGATTCCGGTCGACTGGAAGATCCCGACGAGACCACGATCGAGGTGTGATGCACGAGGAACCGACCGACGACGTTGATCGCGCGGTGACCGACGACGAGCTGCGCGCGCACGAAGCGCGCCGCGCCATCGAGGCGGTCGTGCTCGCTTCGCTCGATCCCGTCGAGCCCGGACTGCTCGCACAGCTCGTCGAGCTCCCCGTCACGCGCATCGAGGAGCTGTGCGCGCAGCTCGCCGACGACTACGAACGGTCGGGGCGCGGCTTCGTGCTCGTACGGGTCGCGGGCGGCTACCGGTTCCAGACCCATCCGGAGCTCGCTCCGTACGTGGAGCGTTTCGTGCTCGTCGGTCAGCACGCGCGCTTGTCGGGGCCGTCACTCGAAACGCTGGCGATCATCGCGTACAAGCAACCCATCTCGCGCGGGCAGCTGTCCGCGATCCGCGGCGTCAACGTCGAATCGACGTTGACCACGTTGCTGCAGCGGGGCTACATCGACGAGGTCGGTCGCGACCCGGGCCCCGGCACCGCGGTGCTGTACGGCACCAGCCGCACCTTCCTCGAGCGACTCGGCATCGACTCGGTCGACGAGTTGCCTGCGCTGGGCGAGTTCGTTCCCGCACCCGATGTCGTCGAGGCGCTCGAACGGGGCTTGCGTCTGAGTGACGACCCGGTCACCGCTGACCAGTCGATCGACAGCGCGCCGCCCGGTTCGCCCGCCGACGGGTGATCGCCGGCGTGGCCGAGCCGGGTCGCGCGCCGCACGAGGGTGAGCGGCTCCAAAAGGTGCTCGCCCGCGCCGGGCTCGGCTCGCGGCGGGCGTGCGAGGAGCTGATCGCAGCCGGACGTGTTGCCGTCGACGGGGAGGTCGCCATTCTCGGCCGGCGCGTCGATCCCACGCACGATCGCATCACCCTCGACGACGTACCTGTCATCGTGCGCACCGGCCTCGTCTATTACCTCCTGAACAAACCCGCGCGTGTCGTGACGACCGCGAGCGATCCCGAAGGGCGCCGTACCGCGATCGAGCTGGTGCCATCCGAGCCGCGCGTGTTCACGGTCGGTCGTCTCGACTACGACACCGAGGGATTGCTCGTCTTGACCAACGACGGCGAGCTCGCCGAGCTCCTCACGCACCCGCGCCACGGCGTCGACAAGACCTACCTCGCGGAAGTCGACGGCGTGCCGAGCCGCGGCGCGTTGCGTCGCCTGCGCGAAGGCGTCGACCTCGACGAAGGCAAGACGGCGC
>DASVIY010000152.1:0-10847 GCA_036386195.1 Acidimicrobiia bacterium
CTCGCCGCGATCATCGGCGGGCTCTGGCTGCTCGTGTTCCACCGGTACCGCCGCTGGACGGTTTGGTTCGCGGGCGCGATCCCGTTCGCGATCGTGCTCTTCGTGTTCTACGTCAACGTCGAGCGGTTGCTGCCCACGAACTACTGACCGCGCGTGCGTTCGCTTCTCGACTCGGTCAGCGGCCCTTGAAGTCCGCGGCACGTTTGTCGGCAAAGGCGGCCATACCTTCCTGCACGTCGGCGCTGTTGAACGCGCGGCGTTCGAGCGCCTCGACTTCGGCCCGCTGCGCCGGCGTGTAGCCCTGCGCGCGAGCGAGCAACACCAGCGCGCGCTTGTGGCCCGCGACCGTCAACGGCGCGAGCTGCGCGATCTCTTCGGCCCACGCGAGCGACGCCGCGAACGCGTCATCGACGACACGGTTCGCGAGGCCCTTGAGATGCGCTTCCTCCGCGGTGAACATCGCGCCGGCGACGAGCGCCTCACGCGCCGCGCCTTGGCCGACCAGCATGCCGAGCCGTTCGATGTTTGCCGGGCTGAGAAATACGCCGAGCTTCCCCGCCGGGATCCCGAGCATGGCGTCGCGCGACACGACCCGCAGGTCGCAGCCCACGGCAAGCTGGAGCCCCGCGCCGATCGCGGGACCATTGATGGCGGCGATAACGGGCGCGGTGTAGTCGTCGATCGCCTCCATGAGGTGTTCGAAGATCGGCCGAAACGTGTCGGTGGTGCTGTGCGCCTGCTCCGCGGCCGTGCCCTCGTCGCCGAACCGGGTGCCGAGGTCGGCGCCGGCGGAGAACGCGGTGCCCCGTCCCGTGATGACAACGGCGCGACACGATGGGTTGGACTGCAGGATCCGGAGCATCTCCGCGCAGAGCTCGGCGTTGAGCGCGTTGCGGCGCTCCTCGCGGTCGATGGTCGCGACGCCGACGTGGCCGCGCTCTTCCCAATGGATCACGGTCAGCTCTCGTCGATGATGGCGATGAGGTCGCCCTCTTGCACCTGGTCCTCGGGCGCCACGTGCAGCTCGCGCACCACACCGGGCGTCTCGGTAATGACCGGGATCTCCATCTTCATCGATTCGAGAATCACCAGCTCGTCGCCCTCGGCGACCATCTGGCCCTCCTCGACGACGACCTGCCACACGTTCGCCGCAATCTCGGCGCGCACTTCAGCCATGGCGCAGGAGCCTAGAAGGTACGGCGGAGGTGAGCTGTTTCGCTCCGATTACGCTTGTGGCTCCCGGCAGGGGCGGTTCATGAGCATCCGCATCTGGGCAGCGACGGCGATGGTCGTGACGCTAGGGGCGTGCAGCGGCGACAGCGCGGCGAAGCCGAAGCATGCGGCGACAGGCGCGACCACGCCCGAGTCCTCCGCAGATCTGAGCAAGGCTGAGCTGCAATCGGCGCTTCTCAAACTTGGGGACTGCCCGCCGGGTACGCGCGCACGGTGAGGCAGGGCACGAACTCGAAGCCCCCAGGTTTCTGCGGTAAGCCGTCGCCGTGGTTTGCGGGCTGGCGATCCCGATTCTTGCGTCGCAATCCGGTGTGACATCCCGGCTGTTGACGCAAGAACGGGCGGTGTTCAGACGGGGAGGACGCCGTGCTTGCGCCATGGACGGTCGACGCGCTTGTCGGCCGAGATGGCGAGCCCGCGTGCGATCGCGGCGCGCGTCTCGGCCGGGTCGATCACGTCGTCGACGCGCGCATGGCCGGCGGCGACGTACGGGTCGATGTGCCGGCGGATCTCCTCCGCGAGCTCGAGGCGTTTCGCGCCGCGCTCTTCTTCGGGCACAGCTTCGATCGTCTTGCGGTGGATGATGTTGACCGCGCCGTCGGGGCCCATCACCGCGATCTCTGCCGTCGGCCACGCGACGATGTAGTCGGCTTCGTACGCCATGCCGTTCATCACGAAATACCCGGCGCCGTAGCTCTTGCGCATCACGACGCTGATCTTCGGCACCGTCGCCTCCGACACCGCGAACAGCATCTTGGCGCCATGACGGATGATGCCTTGCTTCTCCACCGCCGAGCCGACGATGAAACCGGGAACGTCGTGCAGGAACACGAGCGGGATCCCGAACGCGTCGCACAGCCACACGAAGCGCGCAACCTTGTCGGCCGCGTTCACGTCGAGCGCGCCGCCGAGCACCATCGGCTGGTTGCCGATCACGCCGACCGGCCGTCCGCCGACTCGCGCCAGGGCGGTGACAACGTTCTTCGCCCAGTCGGGCTTGATCCAGAGCACGTCGCCGTCGTCGACGACGGCACGCACCACCTTGCGCATGTCGTAGGCGCGCCGGGGCGCGGTCGGCACAATCGTGTAGAGCTCCTCGACGCGCCGGTCGATCGAATCGGTGCACTCGCGAATCGGCGGCGCCTCCTGGTTGTGCGCAGGGAAGAACGACAGGTACTTGCGGACGATCTCGAGGCACTCGCGGTCATCGGCGACCTCGAGATCGGCGACGCCGGAGATCTTCGTGTGGACGGCCGAGCCGCCCATCTCCTCTTCGCTCACGTCTTCGCCGGTCGCGGCGAGCACGAGGTGCCGGCCGGCGAGCGCCATCGACGCCGTGCCCTTCACCATCGGCACAAAGTCGGTGAGCGCGGGGATATAGGCGGTGCCGGCGGCACAGTGACCGAGCATCGCCGCGACCATCGGTACGACGCCGCTCATCACGACCTGCTCGCGGAACAACGCGCCCGCGCCGGCAAACGTCGAGCCCGACGTCGACTGGATGCGCGCCCCGGCGGAGTCGAGCAGCCACACCATCGGGATGCGCTGGCGCACCGCCAGCTCCCGCATCCGCGAGATCTTGAACTCGCTCGTCACGCCCATCGACCCGGCCATCACCGTGAAGTCGTACGCCGCGATCGCGACCGGCCGGCCGTCGATGTCACCGACGCCGGTGACCGCGCCGTCGGCCGCGAGGTAACGGTCGCCGAGGCCGGGATCCATGTGGTCGGCGAGCATCCCGTACTCCACCCACGTGCCCGCGTCGACGAGCATGTCGAGGCGTTCGCGCACCGTGAGCTTGCCGAGCGAGTGCTGGCGCTCGACGCGATCCGGTCCGCCCATCGCGAGCGCCCGGTCGCGGCGCTCCTTCAAGTCGCCGACCAGCGGTCCCCAGTCGTGCACGTCGCCGCCACCGGTTGCCGACGGCTTCGCCTTTCTGTCGTCGCTCATCAGCGGCCTTTCCACTTCGGTGCGCGCTTCTCGGCGAACGCCGCGATGCCTTCGGCCGTGTCTTCGGACGCGCTGGTAATGGTGAGCATCGTCTGGAGATAGTCGAGCGCCGCGTCGGTCGGGAGCTCGAGCGCGCGGTAGAACGAGTCGCGGCCCCAACGCATGATCAACGGCGACTTCGACGCGAGCACAGCCGCGAAGTCGTCGACCGCGGCGTCGAGCTCCTCTACCGGCGCAACCTGCGTGACGAAGCCGATCCGTTCGGCCTCGGCGGCGTTGACACGCCGGCCGGTCGCCATGAGCTCGAGCACGCGCTTCGGCGGCATCGAGCGCAACAGTGGCACCGTGATCATGTACGGCCAGAGACCGACGTTGATCTCGGGAGTCCCGAACTGGGCGTCGTCCGCGGCGATGACGAAGTCGCACGCGCAGGCGAGGCCGAAGCCACCGGCGAGCGCGTAGCCCCGCACGCGGGCAATCGTCGGCTTGCCGAGGCTCCACAGATCGCGGAACAGATCGGCGAGCAGGCCCCGCCCCTCGTGCGCCGCAACGACCTCGGCGTCGCCCGCTATGCCGCCGAGGTCGGCGCCGGCGCAGAACGCCTTGTCGCCCGCGCCCGTGAGCACCAGCACGCGCACGGAATCGTCAGCGCGCGCGTCCGCCACCGCCGTGCGGAGTCCCTGCATCACGGGGAACGACATGGCGTTGCGCCGCTCGGGGCGGTCGATCGTGACGCGGGCGATGCTGCCGGCGACTTCGTAGCGCACCTCGTCCACTGTTGCTCCCCCGGGCTCGTCGGCGTTCGGTGGCCGGCCCTGCGCGTGCGTGCCGACGCATCGTAGGTATACAACCCCCGCGGCGCCCGGCTCTCTACGATGGGCCGATGGTCTTCTACGGGAGCGTCGCCCTGCTCGCAGTTGCCGTCGTGCTCCTCACCTGGGGCAGCTTCTCGCAGCTGGCGAAGCTGCCGATCCAGTCGTTGTGGCTCCTGTGGGTCGGGTTGGTGATCCAGCTCGCCCTCGAGTTCATCGATCTCCCGAAGGATCGCATCGACGACGT
Organism: Acidimicrobiia bacterium; assembly: GCA_036386195.1. Lineage (GTDB taxonomy): Bacteria > Actinomycetota > Acidimicrobiia > IMCC26256 > JBBRZM01 > JBBRZM01. The sequence goes on from DASVIY010000152.1 coordinate 4,243, forward strand.
CGGCTTCGGCCTGCTCATGCTCTCGTACGCGGCGGTTCTCGGGTTCTGCTTCGTCAACCTGCGGATCAAGGGCATGACCGTCATCACGATCGGGATCGCGCTCAACGCGCTGGTCATCGGGATCAACCAGGGGATGCCGACGCGTAACTGGTTCGTGACGCGCAACGGCGTGAAAGTCGAGCACCACATCCCGCTCGCGGTGAAGCACCGGCCGAAGACCGGCGACACGCTCCTGCCGTTCCTCGGCGACAACATCCTCATGCCGGGTCGCGGCCAGGTCGTCTCGTTCGGCGACTTGATCCTGGCGGTCGGGTTCCTCGACTTGTGCTACTGGGGCAGCCGCCGCCGGCGCCCAAAGGGTGACGACGATGCGGCCGAAGAGGTCGAGACCGCCGAGCCGGCCGAGCCGGCCGATCCCAGCACCGGTGACGCCACGCCGGTCGAGAGCGCCGACGAGCCCGCGTGGATGCACTCGCGCACGGAGATGCTGCCGATCAAGATCGAGGGTGCCCCCGACCTCGCGCCGCCCGCGGCTGCACCGGGCGAGCCGGCGACCGCACCCCCGCCCGCACCTCCGGCAGCTCCGGGCCCCGACGGCGGTGAGAACGGCGATGTGGGGTCGCAGGATGGCACCGACACGCCCACCGACATTGACGGATTCGTCCTCGATCTCAGCCGGTACGAGGAAGCCGAGCGCACGGAGACCATGCACAAGATCAGGATCGCCCGCGCCGCTCGACTGCGCGCCGAGCAGGAATACCGCGCGGTGCTGGCCCGCACCACGCCACCCGCCGGCATTCCGGAAACGTCGGCGGTCTCGGAGACTGGCGCCGGGCGCGGCGGCCCCTGACCCGCGTCCCTCGGACGCCGCCGTTCCCGCCTGCCGTCTGGGCCGCCCATATCGGTCGAGCCGCTAATCTGTGTCGTTCTTGCGCCCAACGTGCTAATGCCGCAAACTAGGGCGTAGCATAGAGGGGTCGAGCCGCCACTCGAGACCGCCGAGCACACGAGATCGAAGGACGTGGAAATCATGGAGCCCGAGCACACCGATGCCGAGCCGCTCGGCGACGAGTGGCCCATCACGCCAGTCCCGGTCGAGGCCGCGGTCGAGACGCCGGCTGAAGCACCGGCCGAGACACCGGCCACGGGCGAGGGCCGTGACGTCGGGGTGAATCTCAGCCTGTACGAGCTTCCCGCGAACGGCGCGCTGCTGCATCAGCTCCAGGCCAGGCGCGCCGAACGCCGCCGCGAGGAAGGAGAGCTCGAAGCCGCGATGGCCACGATCACCGCCCTCGCGGACCTCTCGGACGACGCGACAACCACCGGAAACTGAGCGCGCCGCACGACGCGGTCGCCGGCGCCTATGCGTCGACGGGGAGCACCTTACGCCGGTGCAGCACCGTTTCGAGTGCTGCGAGCACGCGGCCGTCGTACACGTAGGCGGGTCCCGAGTACAGCATCTCGAGCGCGATGGGCGCGTTGTCGGCCCGGCCCGCGGAGAGCTCGTCGAACGTGCTGGCGACTTTCAAGACCTGTCCGCTGAGCGCGGTGATCGGCGGCACTGGATCCAGCGCCGTACCCAGCTCGGCGCGTGCCGGACGCTCGGAGGCGGCCAGCACCTCACCTGCCGGCGCGAGCGACTCGCTCGCGCGCAGCATCGTGGCGCCCGCCTGCGCAACCTCCGCCCGGCCAATCCCCCGGGTGTGGTCTTCCGGCCCGTCGAGCGTCAGCTGGCCGAGGTGGTGCAAGAGCGCAGCCGTCTCGAGTCGTGCGAGCTCCGCCTTGTTGAAGTCGAGCTCATGTCCCATCCGCAGCGCGAGCACGGTGACGCGATTCGTATGTCCTCTCGGCACAAGTCCGCCGAGCTCGGGCGTCACCGAGAGGGCACCGATCGTCTGCTCGTAGGTGCGGCGGATCGATGCCAGCTGCTCGAACGAGTACCACGCGGCGAGCAGCGGCAGCGAGAACAGCACTGGCCCCCACAGGCCCATCCCACCTCTGCCGCCGATGCCGTCGTACCCGATCGACATGAGTATCCCGCTCGTGATCAGCGCGAGTTCAGCGGAACGGCCATGCACTGAGAACGCGTACCGGCGGTCGCGGGCGAGTCGGAGCGCTTCAGTTACCGCGAGCATGACCACAGCGCCGATGCCCAACGCGAGGAGCACGCGCAGCCGCGCGTCCTGGCCAACAGTCGGGTTGCCCACGATTGCCACGGCGACGAACGCCGCCCCCGCCGACAGCAGCCGTTCGAGCAGCAGCACGGGCCGCAATGGCCATGCGGGCGCCTCGCGGACGACGAGCGCGACGACCTCCGCCACCACCACGACAATCGCGAACTGGCGCAGGGTGGCTGCACGGAACAGCACCACGATCACTGCGAATGACAACGGGATCGCGGCCCCGCCCTGTGGTCGCAACTCGAAGAGCTCACCGATCGCGACGCCGGCGCCCAGGGCCACGAGTCCCGGCCACGGACCGGTTGGATCGATGATCGCGCCCACCAGCGCGCCGGCTCCACCGAGAGCAACGATAAACAACATGCTGCGCGGCCGGGTCATGACCGGCTCGACTTCTTCTCGTCGGGCTGTTCGAGATTGCCGCGCCCAGCTGAACCGGTCCCCGACTCGGGTGGCGGCACCGCCCGCTCCACCTCGTCGGACTGTTCGAGGTCGCCGAGCCCGGCTGAACCGGTGCCCGACTCGGGTGGCGGCACCGCCCACTGCTCCTCGTCAGTCTCGTAGCCGCGGCCGTGGTGCTCGTCGCGGCGCTCGATGGCGGCGATGAGCGTCTCGACGCACTCGGGGTGGAACTGCGACCCCGCCTTGTCGCGTAACTCTGCGAACGCGATCTCTTGCGTGAGCGCCTTGCGGTACGCGCGGGTGGAGGTCATCGCGTCGTAGGCGTCGGCGACATGCACGATGTACGGCTCGATCGGGTGCTTGTCGTCACCCTTGTCGTAGTCCGTGAACCTGCTCGACGCGCTCGTCGCGACCGGAGCGAGGAAGTCGATGCGGCTCAGGATCGCGACCGACACCGATTCGTGCTCCTTGATGCGCCGAAATTCCGCGTCGGTGACCTTCCCCGGCTTGTTGAGCAATTGGTTGGGCACAACCAGCTTGCCGACGTCGTGCATCAACGCCGCGAAGCGAAGGCGCTGCAGCCGCGGCAGCGACAGTCCCATGTCCTCGCCCATGTACTCGGCGTAGACGGCAACCCGTTCGACATGCCCGGCGGTGTAGTGGTCCTTCGCCTCGAGCGCGGAGATGAGCGTCTCGACCGTTGCCTCGTGCGCCGCCTTGACCTGAACGAACGAGGCGAAGGTTTGGCGCGCAATCAGGATCGGGACCACGAGAAGCGGAACGATGATCGGCCCGACATCCAGGTACAGCTTCCCGACGAAGGCTCCGAAGATCGCGAATGGGAACGCTTGAAGCTCACTGGCTCGGAACTCTCGGAGCAAGCGGTGGACGCTCCGTCCGGTCTCCAACGAGATCACGGTCGCGACGAGCACATCGTTGACCAAGAAGAAGGCGAGCGTTGCGAAGCTGGCCGCAACGAGGATCAACGAGGTGGAATCGAGCCACCAGCCGGGGAAAGCGTTGAACACCGCGGCCGCCGCAAGCGCCGAGAGCCCGAGGTTCGCCATGTTGAACACGGCCTTGCGCCACTCGCGCGCGCGGGCGTCGCGCGGGTACAACCCGCACGCCATACCGACAATCATCGGCCCCAGGAGCGAGTGCTCCGGACTGAGGGCGACGATCGACGCGATCGCCAACATGTACCCGGTGCTGATGGTGTCGGTGCTCGGCAACTCGACCGCGCACGTCTCCGAGAAGCCTGCGAGGACCGCGAACAGCGCGACCACGGTCCACGCCGGTGAGTCGCCGTCCCACACCAACCCGGTCGCGCAAATGAGCGCGCCGGCAGCGACTGCCAGGCAGAAGGCAGTGACGCGTCGGGAGTATTGAGCGCTCACGAATCAGTTCCTTGCCATGCGTGAGACAGAGACGGCAAGGCCCGTGCGATCAGACTTTCCTTAGTGCCATTTGCGGCCTGCGCCGCCGGAAAGCATGAGTGCCGAAACGCTTGCAACGAGAAACGTAAAGCGAACGTAAAGTGACTTCTTCAAGGAGATGACCCCCTAGAGAGTTGCTAATCACTTTGGCTCCGCTAAGGATGCCGAGGCGTTCGCTCCGCTCCGCTAGGTGGAATCTCTGTGTACGTTTGCCATGAAGGACTCTGGCGAGACCCTGCCGTCTCTTTCTCTTCCTTCTCTTCCGTACCTACTGTCCTGCGGGCACCTCCCTGCTCCAGGCCTCGAAATGGCCGGCGGTCATTCGTGTAACAACGGCGCGCGGGAACAGATCCTGAGCGAAACGGTGAATACCGCTCAGGGTGCCAACGCACCACGTAGAGTGTGCGCTCATTGATCGACCCGATCAAGGGGCAACATTCGCGAGCACGACTCGAGGCGGTTGAATTTTGGCTTACCCTTTCTTCGAACAGGGCAGATAAAGGGCAAGCGGAGGAAAGGCGTCATGGCATTTCTTCACGAACAGCCCGATGAGGACACGCAAGTAGAAGATCACATATTGGCCGAGCTCGAACGGGAGCTCTGCCGGCTCCCTGACGTCACGGCAGCGCGGATCGTGGCCGACGGAGCGCACCGGCCGGTCGAGGTGCACATTCTCGCCCGGCCCGGCAAGCCGGCAAAGCAACTGGTGCGTGACGTGCAGTCGGTCGCGCTCGCGTCGTTCGGCATCGAGCTCGACCGCCGCATCGTGTCGGTCGTGCAGCTCGGCGAAAACGGCAAGAGCGGTTCCCGCGCCGACGACGACGGCGCCGACGACGGCGATGTCGCGCGCGACTTTCGTCCGCGCATCGCAACGATCAACTCTGAGTCGAACGGCCTGCGCTCGCTGGTCCGAGTGACGCTCGCGCACGATGGCATTGAAGCGATCGGCTTCTCTGAAGGCTCGAGCTCGACCGCCTCGCTCGTCGCCGCCGCGACCATCGACGCGCTGCGTCAGATCGAGCCGGTTGCCGAGTGCATCGACCTCGACAGCGCGCAGATCGTCCGCGTGGGGGTCCACGACGTCGCAGTGGTCACGGCCGTGTTCGTGGTGCCGCCGGCCGCGGAAATTGTGGTGGGTTCGGCGTTCGTGCGCCAGAACCAGGAAGCGGAAGCGATCGCCCGCGCGGTGCTCGACGCGACCAACCGCCGCCTGACCCAGCTCCGTTAGCCGCCGCCCCACCTGGTCGACCACGATGGTGCCCATGGCACCCGTCGCGGCGTTCATCTCGTACCGGCTCGGCGGCACCGACGGCGTGTCGATCGAAGCGGCCAAGGGGCAGTGGGCGCTGGGCGAGCTCGGCTTCACCACACGCCGGGTCGCCGGCGAGCTGCACGACGACGCACAACCCGGTGACGTGACCCTCGCCGGCCTTGCGATCGACGCCGGCCAGGCTCCTGACCAGGCTGCACTCGCCGCCGCGCTCGACGGCGCGGGTCTCGTCGTCGTCGAGAACCTCTGCTCCCTCCCGCTCAACCTCGCCGCTGCTCGCGCCACGGCCGCGGTGCTCGCGAGCCTCCCCGCCAGGGTCGTGTTTCACCACCATGATCTCGCGTGGCAGCGCCCACACTTGGCACACCTGACCGAGTTCCCGCCTCGCCGTCCCAGCTCACTGCACGTGACCATCAACGACGTATCGCGCGATGAGCTCAGACATTGGGGCATCGACGCCGTCACCATCCGCAACGCGTTCGACTTCGACGCCGGGGCCGGCGATCGCGAGCGCACCCGCAAGGAGATGGGTTTCGCCGACGACGAGCTCGTCGTGCTCCAGCCGACGCGCGCCATCGCCCGCAAGAACGTGCCGGCGGGGTTGCGCTTCGCGGAGCAGCTGCGCGCCCTCGTCACCGACCGACCGGTGCGCTACTGGCTCACCGGACCGGCGGAGGACGGCTACGACGCGACACTCGCGGCGACGCTGGCCGGCGCCACGGTCCTGCTGGCCGACGGCCGCACCCTGCGTCCGGCCGACGCGTACGCCGCCGCCGACGTGGTCGTGTTCCCGTCGGTGTGGGAAGGATTCGGCAATCCGGTCATCGAGTCGATCGTGGCCCGCCGGCCGATCGCAGTCGCCGACTACCCCGTCCTCCATGAGCTGCGCGACACACTCGACCTCGAGCTTTGGGACATCACGGACCCGGAAACGATGGCCGCGTGGCTCGAGTCGCCCGATCCCGTCCGTCTCGAAACCAACCGCGAGCGCGCCCGCGCCCGGCTCGACGTGTCCGATCTGCCCGCGCGCATCCGGGCAGCGTTCGATGCGGTGGGATGGAGGACATGGTGAACGCCCCGGACGTTCCAGACGTCCCGCACGACGACGTCACCGCCCGCCGCGCCCGCATCGCCCGCAGGGTGAAGACCGCCAAACGGATCGGCTACAGCGCACTGCTGCTCGCGATCGTCGCGTTCGGCGTGGGACTGGCCACCGGATTCCCGTCATGGCTCGTCGCCGTCTCCGTCGGCGGGCTGATCGCCGCGTGCGTGATCCTGCCGCTGCCGATCGTGCTCGGCTCCGGCGTACGCGCCGCC
>DASVIY010000153.1:0-3796 GCA_036386195.1 Acidimicrobiia bacterium
CCGGCATCGAAGTCGAGGAAGACGTTGCGCTCGGTACGGCCAATTGGGCCACTGAGCATGCGCCGTGGGCCTTGCTGCTCCCGAGCACCGCCGGCGGACGCGAAGTCGCGGCCCGAGCCGCCGCCCGACTCGGTGCCGGGCTCACCGGCGATGCCGTCGACCTCGAAGTGACCGACGGCCGCCTCACCGTGTGGAAACCCGCCTTCGGTGGGCAGATGGTGGCCGCGATCACCGCGACCTCGCCGGTGCAGATGGCCACCGTGCGCGCCGGCATGCTTCCCCAAGCGACACCGCGCCATCACACCGCGACAGTGACGGATTACCCGGTCGTGGCGCGACAACGCGTGCACGCGCTCGCGCGCACGCGCGACGACGACCTCGACGCCCTGGCCGAAGCCGACGCCGTCGTCGGCATCGGCATGGGCGTCGGTCCCGATGAATACGACGCGCTCGAGCGGCTGCTCCGCGTGCTGGGTGCCGAGCTCGCCGCAACCCGCAAGGTCACCGACAAGGGCTGGCTCCCGCGCGCCCGTCAGGTGGGCATCACGGGCCGCAGCATCGCGCCGCGCCTCTACGTCTCGGTCGGCGCGAGCGGCAAGTTCAACCACGTCGTCGGCATACGCGGCGCGCGCACGGTGCTCGCGATCAACCCGCACGTCGACGCGCTCATCTTCGATTCGGCTGACATCGGCATCGTCGCCGACTGGCACGAGGCCGTCCCGCTGCTCGTCGCCGAGCTCGAACGAGCTGCCGCGGCAACACCGGCCGGCTAAGTCGCGGCGTCCACCTTCTTCTCCGGTCGCCAGAACACCAGCAACAGGAGCAGCGCTCCCCCCGCGCCGGCGATCACCGTGATCGCGAGACGCACCCATCCACCGGGATGGAAGTCGAGCGCGCGGTCGAGCGACCAGCGACCCGCGGGCAGCGTGCCGAGCACGAAGCCGGCCACGGCGAGGTTCATCACGTACTCGTAACCCTCGCCGGGACGGAAGATGAAGAAGCCGTTCTTCCGGTGGTTCGTGATCCACGCGACGAGCATCACGCCGAGCACCCCCGCGCCGGCGAGAGGCTCGAGCAGCCCGAGGATGAGCATCGTGCCCGCACCGAGCTCGGTGAGACTGGCGAGCCAGGCGTGGAAGATGCCGGGCTTCATCCCGAGGCTCGCGAACCACCGCCCGGTGCCGGCGATCTTGCCCCCGCGCCAGATGTGGTTGATGCCGTGGGCGAGGAACGTGACCCCGACCGACACCCGGAACACGAGGATCGCCAAGCTGTACGCGTTGTAGGACATGTCACCTCTCGTTGGATTTACGCAGAGCCACAAAACTGACGCTATCGTCAGGTCCGCTTCATTCCCCGACAGCGTCGCGCGTGGAGGTCCCGGATGGCGGTTCCGCAGGACGTCGACAGCTACGACCCGTTCGAGGACTTCAATCGGAGCGCAGGGATGGGCGTGATCGAGGACCCGTACCCGATGTTCGCGCTGGCGCGGGCGACCGACCCGATCCGCAAGGAAGACTTCGGCGAGCTCGACATGAGCGACATCCTGGAGGCCGGCGCGTCACTCGACGACGCCCAACAGCTCGGCCTGGCGGGCCAAGCCGACGCGGTCAGCGAAACGAGTCAAGACGTGTTCAGCGTCTACAGCTTCGAGGGCGTGCAGCAGGTGCTTCGCGACGACGAGACGTTCTCCTCGAAGGGTTATGAGGAGGCAATGGGCGAGGTCATGGGCCACACCATCTTGGAGATGGACGCGCCCGAGCACCACGTCTACCGCAGCCTCGTGCAGCAGCCGTTCAGCCGCAAGACGATGGAGCGCTGGGAGACCGAAGCCGTCGCGCCGATCATCGACGAGCAGATCGACGCATTCATCGACCGGGGCCACGCCGAGCTCGTGCGTGAGCTCACCTTCCCGTTCCCGGTCAACGTGATCGCCCGCCTGCTCGGTCTGCCGCGCGCCGACCTGGCCCAGTTCCACCGCTGGTCGGTCGAGCTCATCAGCGTCGGCTTCGACTGGGACCGCGGCATCGGCGCGTCGAAGGCGCTCGGCGAATACTTCACGGAGATCATCGCGGCGCGTCGCGTGAAGCCGTCCGACGATCTCATCAGCACGCTCGTCGAAGCCGAGCTCGACGGCCAGCGCCTCACCGACGAGGAGATCTTCGCGTTCCTCCGCTTGTTGCTGCCCGCGGGAGCGGAGACCACCTATCGCTCGTCGAGCAATCTGCTGTACGGCCTGCTGACCAATCCCGAACAGCTCGACGCGGTGCGCAACGACCGGTCACTGTGGCCGCAGGCCATCGAGGAAGCGCTGCGGTGGGAGCCTCCGCTGCTCACGATCATGCGCACCGCGACGCGTGACACCGACGTGCAAGGTGTGCCCGTCGCCGCCGGTTCGATGATGATCGTCAACATGGGCTCCGCGAATCATGACGAGAAGTACTGGGATCACCCCGAGGAGTTCGACATCTTCCGCAAGCCGCAGCCGCATCTGGCGTTCGCGTTCGGCCCGCATATGTGCCTGGGGATTCACCTGGCGCGCATGGAGACACGGGTGATGCTCGACCGCATTTTCACCCGACTGCCCAACCTGCGCCTCGATCCCGACGCAGAGCCCACCCACATCTCGGGCATGGTCTTTCGCGCCCCCACCGGCCTGCCGGTCCTGTTCGGCTGAGCGAGGCCGCGCCCCACACGACCGTCCACCAACCGGGATCGCCGAGGCCCTACCCTCCGGAGTCCGCGACGGAAGGCATCGGATGAGCGCGCCGCATGCACTGCAGGAGATGACGTGCATGCGCTGTGGTCAGCCCGCGCAGCTCCGCTTCTACGGTCCGTGCCCCGGCTGCGTCGAGGAGCTGCACGCGAAGTTCGCCCCGCGCCCGAAGCAGATCGACGTCGACGAGTACGTACCGAAGATGAACGTCACCCCGAACGCGGTCGCGCTCAAGGACGACTGAAGACCGGGGCGGCTTCCGACGCGACGACGCTCGACGAGGTGTGCCCAGTGCGGTGATTCAGCGTGATCGTCGGGCCCTGTTGGCCGTTCCCATAGAAGAACACGACCTCAAGCCCGGGCACATGCCCGCTCGACGGCGGCCGAAAAACGACGCTCGCGACGACTCAGGAGTTGCTAGTCGTTATCGCTGCCACCGAACGAGATGCCCGAGCTCGAGCTGCCACTGTCACGTTTGATGTACGGATCGAGCGCGGCAGCGAGGTTGGGCAGCGGGAGCGTCTGGAGCCACACCTTGCCCGGCCCGGTGAGCCTGGCGAGGAACAGGTCGTTGCCGCCGAAGAGGATGTTCTTGACGCCCTTGATGCGATCGAGCTCGAACGCGACCCGCGCTTCGAACATCCCCACATGGCCGGGATGCACACGCATCGACTCGCCGGCAGCGAGGTCGTAGGTCACCAGCTCGCCGTCGAGCTCGACCCACGCGGATCCGGTGCCCGCGACCTTCTGCAGGATGAACCCGGCGCCGCCGAACATGCCCGCGCCGAACTTCTTCTGAAAGCCCATCGTCACTTCCACCTCCGACGCGCCACAGAGGAACCCGCTCTTGTGGACCATGTACTCGACACCCGGCGAGACCTCGATCGGCATGATGAGCCCGGGCACCTTCGTCGCAAAGGCCACCATGCCGGGTACGCCCACGGCCGTGTACTCGGTCATGAACAGCGTGCCGCCGCCGAGGCTCCGCTTGAGGGCACCGAACACCCCCTTCGCGCCGGCCTTCTGCGTTGACGTCTCGAGCTCGATCGAGCTCGTCATCCACGACAGCTCACCCGCTTC
>DASVIY010000154.1:0-11654 GCA_036386195.1 Acidimicrobiia bacterium
AGCGCGCGGGACGCCCCGCGGGCGCCCAACCTGCGTAAAGGCGGCCGATCGGGTGGCGGTCGGGTAGGGGAGGCCCGGTGGTACAGTTCCATGTCCGAGCCGGAGGCGCCCCGTGATCCGTCTGTCGCTGGTAGGTGTACGAGTCGAGGTTCCGACGAACCAACCGATCGTGTTGCTCCGCGAAGACGAAGGCCAGCGGTACCTCCCGATCTTCATCGGGCCCCCCGAGGCAACGGCGATCGTGTATGCGTTGCAGGGCATGGACACGCCCCGGCCCATGACACACGACCTGTTCAAGACGGTGCTCGACGACATGGCCGTGCACCTCCAGCACGTCGTGATCACCGAGCTGCACGACGGCACGTTCTACGCGGAGCTCGAGCTCGTGCGCGACGGCAACGCCTATCGCATCTCGTCCCGGCCTTCCGACGCGATCGCCCTTGCGGTGCGATACGAGGAGACCGTGCCGATCTTCGCGGAGGAGGACGTGCTCGAAGAGGCCGGTGTGCTCTTCGAGAACGACGAGGAGGACGAGGAGCAGATCGAGGAGTTCCGTGAGTTCCTCGACCAGGTCCGCCCGGAAGACTTCGCACAGTAGGGCCGCTGCCAACCCTCAAGTTGTGGTTGACCCCAACATAACGTTGACCTCGAGGGAGCCTCACTGTACGGTTGACAGTCTCGTAACTACGCACGTGTGATTCCCGCGTTCGGGACCGCTGGGGCCCCGGAACGCGGCGATGGGGGAGCCGGCGTTGGTGGCACGGAAGTCCACATCGAAGACCCGAGCGAAGCGTCCCGTCGTCACGCAGGAAGTTCTGCCCGGCGCGTTCGCCGATGGGGAAGAGGTCGGGTTCCGCGGTCCGCAAGTGTGCGCGATCGTCGGCATCTCGTACCGGCAGCTCGACTACTGGGCGCGCACCGAGCTCGTGCGGCCGTCACTTGCCGACGCGCAGGGGAGTGGCACGCAACGCAGCTACTCGTACCGCGACCTCGTGCGCCTGAAGGTCATCAAGAGCCTGCTCGACTCCGGTGTGAAGTTGCAGGTTGCGCGCAAGGCGATCGAGTACCTCCGCGAAGACGTCGGTGAAGACTGGGGCACGGTGAGCCTCGTGCTCAACGGCGCCAACTCGGTGCTCGCACGCACCGGTGACGACCTCGTCGACCTGGTGCGCCACGGTCAAGGCGTGCTCAACATCGTGCCGCTGGGCCACGTCGTCGAGGAGCTCGACGCGAGCATCCATGATCTCGGTCCGGAAGCCGCGGCGACGCCGGCGCCGGCGCGTCCCACGCGTGGACGCGCGCCGAAGGCGTCCGGCGGGGGGTAGTCGCGCAGTGACCGACGACGGTCTCTCTCTTGAAGGCGTGCACTTCGCGCACAACTCCGAGCGACAGTTCGCCAAGCTGCTCGACTTCTACGGGATCAACTGGGAGTACGAGCCGCGCACCTTCACGCTCGAGCGTGACCGCGAGGGCAACCCGGTGCAGGCCTTCACGCCCGACTTCTACCTGCCCGCGTACGACGTCTACATCGAGATCACCACGCTCAACCAGAAGCTCGTCACGAAGAAGAACCGCAAGGCGCGCCGCTTGCGCGAGCTCCACCCCGAGATCGAGATCAAGGTGCTGTACCAGCGCGACTACCTGCACTTGCTGGTGAAATACGGCCTGGAGGCCCCGTCGCAGCTCAGCGAGCAGCTCGGCGACGGAGAACCGCTCGGGTTGTTCGGCGCTGCGGGGCCCCCGGAGTCCGGCGGCGCTGCGGAGTCTGCCTGACGGCGCAACCTAGGCTCCGCCCCCGATGAGTGCCTCCGACCAACCACTGCGGCACTCGCCCCTCGACGGCGTGCACCGCGCTCTTGGCGCGCGGATGGCCGAGTTCGGGGGATGGGAGATGCCGATCCAGTATCCCGACGGCGTGCTTGCCGAACATCGAGCCTGCCGCGAGCACGTGGTCGTGTTCGACGTGTCGCATCTCGGGTCGGTGCGGGTGCAGGGGCCGGGCGCGTTCGACGTGCTGCAGTGGGTGCTCACCAACGACTTGCGGCGGATCGCGCCCGGGCGCGCCCAGTACACGCACCTGCTCGATCCCGACGACGCGCACGTCGTCGACGACATCATCGTGTGGTGGGTCACTGATGACGAGTTCCTGGTCATGCCCAACGCGTCCAACACCGCGCCGCTGCTCGACGCGCTCGAAGGCGGCCCGCGCGTCGGCCGCGAGTGCATCGTCGCGGACGTCACCGAGACCCGCGCGATTCTCGCGGTGCAGGGTCCCGAAGCGCGGGCGCGGCTGCGCGAGGTCGATGCCGAGCTTGCGGGCGTCGGGCGGTTTCACGTCGCCGGCGTGAGTTTCGACGGTCACGACGGGTTCGTCGCGGGGACCGGCTACACGGGCGAGGACGGCGTCGAGCTGCACGTGCCGGGCGACGCGGCGCGCGCGACTTGGGAGACGTTGCTCGAGAGGGGAGTGGCACCCGCCGGTTTGGGTGCGCGCGACACGCTGCGGCTGGAGGCCGGGTTGCCGCTCCACGGTCACGAGCTCGGGCCGGGCATCACGCCGTTGCAAGCCGGGCTCGGGTGGGTGGTGCGCTTCGACAAGGGCGACTTTCGCGGCCGCGACGCGCTGATTGCGGAGCAGGAGCGGGGGATCGCCCGCCGGCTGCGCGGACTCCGGGTCGAGGGGCGTCAAGTGCCCCGCACCGGCTGCGCGGTGCTCGTCGACGGCACCCCGGTCGGCGAGGTCACGAGCGGCAACTTCTCGCCCGTGCTCGGGTGCGGGATCGCGCTCGCATTCGTCGAGCCTGATATTGCCGAAGGCACCGATGTCACCATCGACGTACGGCGCAAGGCGGTGCCGGCGCTCGTCGTGCCGCTCCCGTTTGTCGCCAAGCGTTAGATCGAGGGTTTCGGCGGCTATCGTCGTTCGGACAAGCCGCTGACCCTGGGCGGGAGAGTCCCCGTGTGGGACGCCGAAGGAGCAACCTCCCCGGAATCTCTCAGGCCCACGAACCGCTCGGGTGAGGCAACTCTGGAGAGCAGCTCGCACGTCGAGCTCACCGACGGGGAAAGCCGGACCTCCGGCGAATCTCTCAGGTACCGCGACAGAGGGGGAACGGGACGTCACCGGCGGACCGGGTCCGATCGCGGCGAGAGGGGTTGCCATGGGGGAGAAGCGCACTCGCAGGAGTGGGCCGGCCGAAGAAGGCGGTGACTTCGTTCCGCGTCACCTCGGGCCCGATACCGACCAGCAGCAGGCGATGCTCGACGCGCTCGAGCTCGCGTCGCTCGACGAGCTGACCGACCAGGCCGTCCCGAGCTCGATCCGCTCGACCGAACCGCTCCGGCTGCCCGCGGCGCGCACCGAATCCGAAGCACTGACGCGCCTGCGTGAGCTGGCATCGAAGAACGAGGTGCTGACGTCGCTGATCGGCATGGGTTACGCCGACACGGTCACGCCCGCGGTGATCCTGCGCAACGTGCTCGAGAACCCCGCGTGGTACACGGCGTACACGCCGTATCAGCCCGAGATCTCGCAGGGACGCCTCGAGGCGCTGCTCAACTTCCAGACGATGGTGAGCGACCTCACCGCGATGGAGCTTGCCAACGCGTCGCTGCTCGACGAAGGCACCGCCGCGGCCGAAGCGATGGCGATGTCCCGGCGCCTCACGAAGACCGGCGACACGTTCTTCGTCGACGCCGAATGTCATCCGCAAACCATCGCCGTGGTGCAGACACGCGCCGAGCCGCTCGGCATCACTGTCATCGTTGGGGATCCCGACCGCGACATTCCCGGGGACGGCGTCTTTGGCGCGCTCCTGCAGTATCCGGGTACGAGCGGCGCGTTGCGTGACGACGCTGCGCTGATCGAGCGGCTGCACACACAGGGCGCGCTCGTCACGGTGGCTGCGGATCTGCTCGCCCTTGTGCTGGTCCGCCCGCCGGGAGAGATCGGCGCCGATGTCGTCGTCGGCAACACCCAGCGGTTCGGGGTCCCGCTCGGCTTCGGCGGTCCGCACGCGGCCTACATCGCCACCCGCGACGAGTACAAGCGCACCTTGCCGGGACGCCTGGTCGGCGTGTCGGTCGATACCAAGGGCCGGCGCGCGCTGCGGCTCGCGCTCCAGACCCGTGAGCAGCACATCCGGCGTGAGAAGGCGACGAGCAACATCTGCACGGCCCAAGTGCTGCTCGCGGTGATCGCGGGCCTGTACGCGACGTATCACGGGCCCGCCGGTCTGCGCGCGATCGCGGATGCCGTGCAGCGCCGCACCGCGGCCCTCGCCGGCGCCTTGCGTAGCGCCGGCGTGGAGGTGCGCAACGACACGTTCTTCGACACGCTCACCGTCCGGGTTCCGTCCGGTGCCGACGCTGTGGTTGCCGGGGCGCGTGCCCGTGGCATCAACCTGCGGCGCGTCGACGCGGACACGGTCGGCATCTCGCTCGACGAGACGACCGCCGACCAGCATCTGGTCGCCGTTCTCGCCGCGTTCGACGTCGACGGGAGAATAGAGGCCGGCGCAGACGCGTCCGGCGGCATTCCGGCCGCGCTCCGGCGTACCTCGAAGCTCCTGACGCATCCGGTGTTCCACCGTTACCACTCCGAGACCGAGATGCTGCGGTACCTGCGCCGGCTTGCCGACCGCGACCTCGCGCTCGATCGCACGATGATCCCGCTCGGCTCGTGCACCATGAAGCTCAACGCGACGACCGAGATGATCCCGATCACCTGGCCCGAGTTCGGGCGGATGCATCCGTTCGCGCCGCTCGACCAGGCGGCCGGGTATCTCGAGTTGTTCGCAGAGCTCGAGGACGCGCTGGCCGAGATCACGGGTTACGACACAGTGTCGTTACAGCCCAACGCGGGCTCGCAAGGCGAGTTTGCGGGGCTGCTCGCGATCCGCAAGTACCACGAGTCTCGCGGCGATCGGCAGCGCACGGTGTGTCTCATTCCCGCGTCGGCACACGGCACCAACGCCGCCAGCGCCGCCATGGCCGGCCTCGACGTCGTGGTCGTCGCGTGCGACAGCGACGGCAACATCGACTTCGACGACTTGAAGGGCAAGACCCACGACCACGCCGAGCGCCTGTGCGCGCTCATGGTCACATATCCGTCGACTCACGGCGTGTTCGAGTCGACGATCACCGACGTCTGCGCGCTCGTGCACGAGCACGGCGGCCTCGTGTACCTCGACGGGGCCAACCTCAACGCGCTCGTCGGCGTGGCGCGTCCGGGCAAGTTCGGTGCCGACGTGTCGCATCTCAACCTGCACAAGACGTTTTGCATCCCGCACGGCGGTGGGGGACCGGGCGTCGGCCCGATCGCGGTACGCGAGCTGCTGGCGCCGTTCCTGCCCAACCACCCGCAGGCCGACGCCGCGGGGCCGTCCACCGGTCCGGGCGCGATCGCGGCCGCGCCGTGGGGGAGTGCCGGCATTCTCCCGATCTCGTGGGCCTACATCGCGATGATGGGCGCCGGCGGGCTGCTGGCCGCGACACAGCTCGCGATCCTCAATGCGAACTACATCGCGCACCGGCTCGCGCCGCATTACCCGGTCTTGTACACCGGTGCGAACGGCCTCGTCGCGCACGAGTGCATCATCGACATGCGGCCGATCACCGCCGACACCGGCGTCACCGTCGACGACGTCGCCAAGCGGCTGATCGACTACGGCTTCCATGCGCCGACGATGTCGTTTCCGGTCGCGGGCACGTTGATGATCGAGCCGACCGAGTCGGAGGACCAGCGGGAGCTCGACCGCTTCTGCGACGCGATGGTGGCGATCCGTGACGAGATCCGGGCCATCGGGGAAGGGCGCGTGCCGCTCGACGGCAGTGCGCTGCACAACGCGCCGCACCCGGCCGCCGACGTCGTCATCGACGAGTGGCACCACGCGTACACACGCGAGCAGGCCGCGTATCCAGTCGCGGCGCTGCGCGACGACAAGTACTGGCCGCCGGTCAGCCGCATCGACAGCGCCTACGGCGACCGCAACGTGATGTGTTCGTGCCCGCCGCTGACGGATTACGAGCAGTAACGCAGCGGGAAGACCCTGCGGGCGGGTGGCCGCCGCTCGAACGGCGTACGGTGCGCGGCACCCGACACCGAAGGAGCACCATGGCCACGCCGCAGCACGGGATCTTTGCGCAGGGCACCCGGTCGCACTACCACTTGGAGCTCGATCTGCGACCGGGGAGCGACCCGGCCGCCGTGGGCCGGGCGCTGGCCGGCCTGCGCGAGCCGACCGTGACCGCGGGCGGGCTCAACCTCGTGGTCGGTCTCGGTCCCGATCTGTGTCGCGCACTCGCACCCGACGCGATTCCGGACGCGCTCCGGCCGTTCGAGACGGTCGAGGGTCCGAACGGCCGTGCACCGTCGACCCAGCACGACATGTGGGTCTGGCTTCACGGCACCGGTCCCGACGTCTTGCTCGACGCAGCCCGCGCGGTGGTCGGAGTGCTCGCGCCCGTCGCCGACCTCGCGCTGGAGCAGCCCGCCTTCGTGTATCTCGACAGCCGTGATCTCACCGGCTTCATCGACGGCACCGAGAACCCGCCGGTCGAGGAGGCAGATGATGTCGCCTGCGTTCCCGCCGGTGAGGTGGGGGAGGGCGGCAGCTACGTGATGACGATGAAGTGGATCCATGACCTCGAGGCGTTCCACGCGCTGGACGTGGCGGAGCAGGAGGCCGTCATCGGCCGCCCGAAGCCCGACAGCGTCGAGCGCGACGACAAGCCGCCGACCGCACACATCAGCCGGGTGGTCATCGAGGAGGACGGTGAGGAGCTCGAGATCTACCGCCGCAGCGTCCCCTACGGCACGGTCGAGGAGCACGGGCTGTATTTCATCGCCTTCAGCGCGGATCTCAGCCGCTTCGAGAAGATGCTCGCCCGGATGTTCGACGCGACCGGCGACGGCGTGCACGACCGTCTCATCGACTTCACCCGTGCCGTCAGCGGCTCGTTCTACTTCGCGCCTTCACTCGAACAGCTGGCGGCGGTGCTGCCCGCCTAGCGCTGCAAGATGTTCAAAGTGCCTTGTCGATGTCGACGAACTCGCGGAACCTTGTGATCTTGCCGCGCTCGACGGTGAAGGCGTGCACGGCGCCGTACCGGGCGGGTCCACCGCTTCGCAACGAGCCGGAACCCTGCATGACCCCGACGACGAGGTCGTCGCCGATCTCACCGAGGGACTCGAGATCGATCTCCAAGGGCTCCCAGGCAGCACCGACTCCCCGGAAGAAGCTCAGCACCCCGTCCTTGCCGGTGAAGGCGCCACCCTGGGGCAGCGTTGCCGGAGACGACCACTGCACCGAGTCGTGGACCAGCTCGATGATCGCCTCGATGTCTCCCCGGCCAAAGGCCGCGTACGCAGCTCGTACAACCTCGATGTTGTCTGCCATGTCAGCTCCTACGAACGCCGGCTCCGAGCGGAGCCGGATCGATGGCTATTCGTCCGTGCCGCCTCGAGTGGATGACAGGGCAGAGCGAGCGCCTGCGTTGGCCCACGGTCTAGTTAACATAAAGCCGCCGCGAGTGGATGACAGGGCAGAGCGAGCGGCTGCGTTGGCCCACGGTCTAGTTAACATAACGTGGTTTATAGGCGCTGGCTGATCTTGGGTGTCGTTTTCGTCACCGTGACGAAAGACGTCCCGACGATCACCCGTGCTCGACGACGGGACGTGCCGCCTGCACGAGCCAATCGAGGGCCTCGCGTACCTCGCCGGCGTCCGGTGAACCCGAGAGATCGCGCGTGACATCTTCGAGCGCGCACTCGAGCACGTAGATGCGATCGCGAAGCTCGTCGAGCTCGCTGCGCGCGACGACGAGCTCGGTCTCGTCCAGGCCGCGCTCTCCGGCGCGACGGCGCGCTTCGTAGTCGCGCTGGCGGCAGCTGCGCTTGCAGAACTCGCGGGGACGGCCCGGCCCGTCGGGTGCGGTGAACACGCGCCGGCACCACCGGCAGCGCCGAGTCTCGGTCGATTGCGTCACCGTGACGAAAGTAGCGACTGTTGCGGGCGCGGGCGCGGATGCCCGCATCGCCCGTCCGGGCAGCTCGTTCAGCGTTCCAGGATGCCGACGTCGGCGAGGAACGTCACCAGACCCGAGACGACCGCGCGTTCCTCGAATCGATCGATGCGTACCCACTCGACCGCTGCGGCATCGTCGCCGGCAACCGGCGTGCTCGACGGGTCGCGCAAATCGACGAGGAAATCGTGGATCACGAAGTGGTACGGCTCGGGGCCGGCGCCGATCCGCTCCACCCAGCCGAGGTAGCGGTTGACGGCCACCTCGAGGCCGGTCTCCTCCCCCACTTCCCGCACCACCGCCGCGTGCAGCGTCTCGCCGAACTGCACCCGGCCGCCCGGCAACGACCACTCCCCCGCCGCCGGCGCCCGGCCTCGTTGCACGAGGAGCAGCTCGCCGTCGCGGAGCGCGACGGCACCGACGGCAACTTCAGGCTTCACCCGTCCGCAGGCTCATCTTCAGACTCGGACGCAGTCTCATCGAGACGGTGATGCATGATGATGGCGCGCGCGGTGAACCCCGACTCTTCGAAGAAGTTCTTGGTGGCGCGGTGGCCGGGAAGGGCCCAGGCGTCGATACCGATGCACTGGTGCCCGCGACAGAAGCCGATGAGGTCGTCGTTGATCGTCTCGCCGACGCCGATAGCCCGCGCGGGCGGCTCCACGAAGAGATCAGTGACCACGCCGAGCACGGTCCCGTCGCGGAGCCGTTCGATTTGCGCGGCGCCGAAGCCGACGATCACGTCGTCGATCGTGCCGACGATCAGTCGCGCGTCGGCACGATCGAGCAGCCCGGCGTACCCGTCGACGAGCGGCTCCGGCCGGGCCTCGCGCGCTGCCCACACCGCGCCGCCGCGCATGACTTCGAGCTCGGCCCGCATCTCACGCGCGAGTGCGGCGACGCGTTCGAGGTCGCGCGGCGCGGCCGGGCGGCACGCTTCCAAGATCAGCTCGTGAGCTGCTCGATCTTGCCCAGGATCGTGCGCCGGCCGCGGTGCTGTTCCTCGTACGCGCGCACGGCCAGGAGGTCAGCCGGGGCGAGGCCTTCGAGGCGCTCCACGACCTGCGACGCGGAAAGCTCGTCGTAGTCGCGGATGGGCAGTGTCTCGACCGCGATCGTCGGCGCGCTCGACGTTCGCCCGCGTGGTCCCTGCGTGTGCGCATGGGTGTCGGCAAGCTCGGAATGGGTCGCGCCGTTGGTTGGCGTGCTGTCGCCGTCGGGTGAAGGGCTCCGGGGCGTGGCGCGTGGTGCCGGCGCGGCCGGCTTGGCCGCCGGACCCTCGGTCGAGCCTCCGCTCCCGGGGCCCCTGTTCACGAGGGAGCCGAACGTGCCTTCAGCGCGGCTGCGTGCCTGCGAGAGGCCGTCGGTCACCATGTCGCGGACGTCGGGAGTGTTGCGAGCGACGTGTTGCCCTTTCGTCTTCGCGTCGTTGACCTGGTTTTCGACCCTCCTGCGGTGCTGGTGGAGCTCCGTACGCCCCCGGGCGACGAACACCTTGAAGAAGGCCGGCATCGTGTCGCGAACGTAGAGCGCAACCCCAACCGGTCCGTAGACGAGGACGTCGAGCGCGCGCTCGAGTGGGTTCTGATTTCTCCTGTCGGTCACAACCGCTCCCTTACCGGTATGTGTGTCGGTAGCGGCGCCGATTCTACGGTGCGCACGTCGGCGGCCGGCGATTCGGAGCCGGGGCGTCGCCGGGTGCAAGCGACCAGCGCAGCGGCGAGCACGGCGAGGGCGCAGGCCCATTCGACCCAATCGCCGTAGCGGACGTACGGGGTCTCCCCCCGCTCCGTCGTGATCCTGCCGGCGACGACGGCATTGTGAAACAAGCGCGTCCTCTGGTGCACGACGCCGCTCGAGTCGATGACGGCGGTGCTGCCCGAGATCGAGTCGTGGAGCACCGGTCGGGCCGTTTCGGCAGCGCGCATCTGGCTGAGCGCGAGGTGCTGCGCGGAGTTGGCGGACCGCCGGTAGGAGCGGTTGTTGGTGGTGACCACGATCGCTTGGGCCCCATCGCGTACGAAGCCGCGCACGAGCGGTCCGAACGCCGACTCGAAGCACACGACGGTGCCGATCTTGTGGCGATTCACCTCGAACACCCGGCGTTTCGTACCGGCCTTGAAGTCGTGTGGGATCTGTTGGAGCTCCTGGATGAAGCTCAGCTGTTGCCGGAACGGCACATACTCGCCGTAAGGCACGAGGTGCTGCTTCGAGTAGGTGCCCTGCAGCTTGCCGTCGGGGTCGTAGAGCAGGTTGGTGTTGAACACCCGCACGCCGCCGGCGGGCGTGAGCGCGTTGACCAGCACGTAGGAATCGTGCTTCTTCGCGAGGGCGACGATGCGAGCGCGCAGCGCAGGGTCGTGCTCGGGATCGGTGTCGAGCCCCGACTCCGGGAACACGATGAGGTCATAGTGGCCGCGCAGCGTGTCGGCGAGACGGAAGTGCTGGTTGGTCAAGTACTGCGCCGCAATCTCCTCAGGCGTCAGCACGCGATCGAGGTTGTTGCCTTGCAGCAGCGCGAACCGCAGGGTGCCGGTGGGCGTGGGCTCGAAGCGAGCGACGTCGCCGGCCACGACGACCACGACGATGAGGGCCGTGCCCGCGGCCGCGAAGGCGCGGCGGCGTACCCGTGCGCCGGTCAGCGCGTCGAGGAGCAAGCCGTTCCAGGCGAGGATGAGGAAGCTGACCAGGGGCACGCCGCCCCAGCTCGCGAGCGCTCGCCCAAACGCCACGCTGTGCAGGGAGACGCCCGCCTCGCCCCACGCGAATCCGCCGACGGGCCATCGGGTGCGCAGCGCTTCCAGCGTCACCCAGACGGCCGCGGTCAGCCACGGCGAGCGAATCCCACGCTTCGCGAACAAGCCGACCAGCAATCCGGAGATTGCGGCGTACGACGCCAGCACGACCACGAGCGGCGCGATTGCGACGGCACCGAAGTACCACGCCCAGGAGACCAGGACACTGAAGAACGCGACCCCCCAGGCGAGGCCGTACAGCGCAGCTCGTTTCGGTGTCGCGTCGCGCCATGCCCACAGGAGGGGGATGAACGCGACCAGCGAGAGGAGACCGAAGTCGAGCGGCGGGAACGCGGCTGTGACCAGCAACCCGGAAGCGACCGCGGCCCCGAGGCGGCGCCACATGTGAGCGTCGCGGCTCAGGCGCAGTCGCGGCAGAGCATTCTCTTCTCGTCGGCGAGCTGGTTGTGGGGCAGGACGAGGAAGCACGACGAGCAAAGGAACTCACCCGGCCGGCGGGGCACGATCTTCGTCGAGATCTCGCCGCGGTCGTCGACCTCGGGCTCCTCCTCCTCGACCTCCTCCTCGTCGTCTTCGAGGGTCGCGCCGGCGGTCTTTTCCTTGAGCAGCACGTCGAGCGGCTCTTCGACGTCGTCAGGGGGCAGGTCTTCGTCGAGGTCGACGACGTCGTCGTCGTCCTCGTCGGTCGTGGCGGCCTTCTTCTTGACCTTCTTGGCCCGCGGTTTCGGCGCGATGGGGTCGACGTCGATCAGCGGCTCGGCGTCGACGTCGGCGACCAGCTCCGCGGGCTCAGTGGCGATCTCGACGGCCGCGAGGTCGTCGTCGAGCACCAGGTCGTCATCGAGGTCGTCGGCCAGCCCGAGCGCGTCGTCG
>DASVIY010000155.1:0-4978 GCA_036386195.1 Acidimicrobiia bacterium
GAGCGCTCGCCTCACCGGGCACGCCGAGGACGCGGTCGCGGGGCACCCGCACGTGGTCGAGCGCGACGGTCGCGATCGGCCGGCTTCGGTCGAGCGTTGCGATCGGCTCGGCCGCCAACTGGCTGCGGGCGACCACGTACGCGCCGAGACCGTCGTCACCGGTTGTGCGTGGCGCGCGGGCAACCACCACCACCTCGTCGGCAGCCGCGCCGTCGAGCACGAAGTGCTTCGTGCCTGTGAGCACGACGTCGTCGCCGTCGGTGGTCGCTGTCGCGGTCACCTGCGCGGGATCGAAGCTGCCCGGCCCTTCGGCGATCGCAAGCGCGCCGGTGGTCTCACCGGCGGCCACGGCGCCGAGAAACCGGTGCCGCTGTGCGTCGTCGCCGACTTCGCGCAC
Organism: Acidimicrobiia bacterium; assembly: GCA_036386195.1. Taxonomy (GTDB): domain Bacteria; phylum Actinomycetota; class Acidimicrobiia; order IMCC26256; family JBBRZM01; genus JBBRZM01. Next base: position 398 of record DASVIY010000155.1, read on the forward strand.
GACGGCAGCAAATTGGGTCACGGTTGCGAGGAACGGACCCGGGGCCATCGCGCGTCCGAGCTCCTCGACGACGACGGCGAGCTCGACCGCGCCCAGACCCAGGCCCCCGGCGGCCTCGGGCACGGTGAGCGCCGGCCAGCCGAGCTCGACCATGTGCGCCCACAGCGCATCAGGACGGGTGCCCTTCTCGAACACCTCGCGCACCAGCGCCATCGGGCACTCGTTGGTCAGCATCGTGCGCACGCTGTCGCGCAGCTCGTCTTGCTCCGGCGTGAAATCAAGCTGCACGCGCGTGTGCCCCCGAAGTTGTTGCCAATGTTGCGGTCAGCCTACCGGGCTCCGCACGAGCGCGACCAAGGCCTTGCGGTCGATCTTCTCCGTCGCAGTGAGCGGCAGGGTGCCGACAAGGTACAGCGCTTCGGGCAGCTTGTACGCCGCGAGATGCGGCGCCGCGAACTCTCGCAACGCCTCGAGCGTGGGCGGCCGGTCGGCATCGCGCGGCACGACAACCGCGACACCCACTTCGCCCATCACGGGGTCGGGACGCGGGACGGCCGCGATCGCGGACACGTCCGGGTGGGTGGACAGCACACCTTCGACTTCGACGGGGTACACGTTGTATCCACCGCGCACGTACATCTCCTTGCTGCGACCGACCAGCCGGAGCCGGCCCTCCCCGTCGAGCCAGCCGAGGTCGCCGGTGCGGACGAACCCGTCGGCTGTGAACGCTGCTCTGGTCGCGTCGGCATCGCGCCAGTAGCCGCTCATCATGGCGGGGGAGCGGAGACAGACCTGTCCGACCTCGCCGCGTGCAACGGGCTCGCCGCCGTCGTCGATCAGCGCGAGGTCGACACCCGGGAGCGGACGGCCCACGCTGACCACGGCATCTTCGGGGTGGTCGTCGAACGCGGTGCCCAGCCCGATGCCCGCTTCGGTGCACGAGTAGCGCGTCGCGAGCGCGGCCCCGAAGCGGGCGCGAGCATCTTCGGCCAGGCCCGGCGTGATCGGGCCGCCGCCGACCACGATGAACCGCACGCTGCTGAGGTCGTGGGTGTCGAAGTCGGGCTGCCGGAGCATCAGCGCGATTTGTGTAGGCACCCCGGTAACCGTCGTCATCCGTTGCTCGGCGACGAGACGCAATGCGGCGGCCGCGCGCCAGCGGGTCATGATGAAGTTGGTGCCGCCACGGCGCAACGCACCCGGGAGCTTCGTCATGAAACCGAGATGCGCGAACGACGTGCCGGTGAAGCTGCGCGTGCCGCCACCCCACGCGTCGCCGACGTCGGTTGCGGTGATGAACTCGAGCTGGCGGTTGCAGTACAACGCACCACGCGGGAGGCCGGTCGTGCCCGAGGTGAAGACGATCGCGACGGGCCGGTCGGGGTTCTGGTCGAGGGCCCGCGGTACCGCGCCTCGCACACGCAACGCGTAGAGCAGGGCCTCGGCGCTCGTGGCGGGCGCGAGCTCCTCGACGTCGGCGCCCGCCCCGGTATCGCTGCCGCCGTTGAGGTCGGGCGCGATGAGCACCAGTCGCGGTGCCGCGACGCCGAGCACGGCATCGCGCTCTCGTTGTGACAGGCGATCGTTGACGCCCGCAGTGATCGCGCCGATCTTCGCGGCGCCGAGGTACGCGGTGAGGTATTCGGGACCGGGCGGGAGCACGAGCGAGACCACGTCACCCTCGCGCACGCCGCGATTCGTGAGACCGACCGCGACCTCGTCGGAGATGCGGTCGACGTCGCGGTACGTCAACGCCCAGCCGTCGTCGGTGACGTAGGCAGTAGCATCCGCGAAACGCCGAGCGGCTTCGCGCGTGGTTGCCGGAAGCATCGGGCAGCCTTTGATCGCGGGCCAGGGGATTTCTTCGTGAGCGAACCTACCAAGTCGCCTCGCAACGGACGGGCCGCGTCCGCCGAGGGACCCAAGCCCCACAAGGCTATGAGGTCAAAAGCCGTCCGCAGCGCCGGTGAGCCGGGCGAAGGCGCACGTTCGGGCACGCCGGCGCAGCGGCGCGAGCTGCGCGCCCAGGGTCGCGAGACCATGCAGAAGCTGTTCGATGCGGGCATGCAGGTGTTCGCGGAGCGCGGGTATCACGCCGCTCGCGTCGACGACATCGTGCGCGTGGCCAAAACATCGCACGGCACCTTCTACCTGTACTTCACCAACAAGGAAGACCTGCTGCGGGCGCTCGCTCTCGACTGCGCCGAAGAGATGCGCCAACTGGCCGACGCGCTACGCCCGATCGGTCCCGGGGCGGAAGGGCTGAAGGAGCTGCGCTCGTTCCTCGAAGGATTCGTCGGCGTCTACCAACGCTACGGTCCCGTCATCCGGGCATGGATGGAAGATCAGGCCGTCGACCGCGACCTCGACCGCGTGGGCGTCAAGGCGTTCACCGCGATCGGGTCTCGATTGGGCGAGCTCATGCGGGAGGCGGGCGCCGTCACGGCGGCAGAGGAACGTGCTGCGGTCGCTGCGCTGATGGCCATGTTGGAGCGCTTCAGCTACGCGGCGTCGTCGCGCCGGCTGGTGCTCGACGACGCCACAATGCTCGACACGCTCGCGCCGATCATTCATCGCGGGTTCTTCGGCGCCACCTGAGCACGAGCGAAGCGTCGCGCTTCCCGTTCGGTCACGCGGTCACGCGTTCACGCGGTCACGCGGCGGCGGCGGGTCGCGCACGCCGCCGCCGGATGCCGAGGCCGGCGAATCCGACCGCCGCCCCGACCAGGGCCAAGGGCAGCACGGCGCCCAGCACCACCAGCGTGCCGCCGACGACCGCGAGTGCAGCGTCGGTCGCCTGGTGCCACGAATGCGCGAGCTGCGAATCCGAGGGACGATGTCCGCTTGCGACCGGCGCGCCGTGTTCGGTGATCGTGACGCTCAGCGTCGCGAAGGTCGTTTGATCGTCGAGGACGCGGCGCTGTCCTTCGAGCTCCTCGATCTGACCTTGGATCCCCGAAAGTTGCTGCTGCACGGTGATCGTGTCGGGAATGCTCTTGGCTTGCGCCATGAGGTCGAGCATCACCGCTTCCTGGGCACGGAGGTTGCGCAACCGTGCCTCGAGGTCGACGTACTGGGCTGTCACTTCCTCCGACTTCAACGCGTCGCCGGTCACCTTGCCGATCTTGCGAAGCGACACGACGGTGGTCTCGAACTTTGCCGACGGAATGCGCAAGAGCAATGTGGCCGTGCCGTCGCGGCTCTCGCTGCTCTGCACCGCGCCGCCGCTCGTGCCCACGATCGTCAGGATCTGTCCGACGGATCCACCGAGCTGCCGGCGCTTGACCTCCAACGACAACGAGCCGTTCTTCACGACCCGCGGACCTACCGGCGCGGGCGTCGGGGGCAGTTGCGTTGCGGGTCCGGCCGTGTCGCCCGATGCCGAAGCCGGCGAAGCGACGTCGGCGCGTGCCGAGCTCTTTTCGCCCGAGCGCGGCACGCGTGCCGTGACCTGCGGGAGCGGAGCGCTGCTCTTGCCGGCTTGCGTGGCGGGCGTGCCGGCGCCGCCGAACACCAGTGAGACGACTGCTCCCGCAGCCAGCAGCGCCACGAGGAGGGCCGCGCCCGCCCGAGTCTTGGAAGCGGTGAGCTTGCTGAGCCATTGCGACATCGTGCTGCTCCTTGATCGACCGTCTGGTTGCTATGACGGTGGAGCAGCAGGCGAAGTTCCCGTGTCTACGAGATCTCGTTTTCGGCGTCACCCAGGCGGCGCGCGAGTGCGAGCTCCGCGAGGCCGTAGCCGATCACGACGAGACCGAGCAGGCGCGTGCGGCGCGGGACGCTGCGCGCGAACAGAGCGATCGCGCCGTCGGCCAGGTCGCACACCGCTTCCATCGAGAGCCAGTCGGCTCCGCCGGTCCCCTGCGCTGCGGCGGTGGCGCTGCCGACGCCGATCGCGACTTCGCGAATGCCGGTCATGCGCGTCCACATGCGCGTCGACGCGCCCGCATCGCTGCCGGCCCAGACGCGCGCCGAGCGCCCGGGATCCGCGAGCATCGACAGGCCCACGAGCACACGGCTCCGGCCCATGTAGATCGCTTGGCGCCGCAAGTCCATGTGCCGATCCTGCCCGGTACCGCTCGCGGGCGCTACTCGACGCCCGTAGCGGCCGAGGCCTGTCGCGTGTAGCTTCGCCCGACCGGTTCACGACTCAGGAGAACGCCATGGCGACGTCATTCGGGATCACCCACTACTTCAAGGGCGGCACGAGCGAGCAGTACGACAACACCATCAAGATCGTGCACCCCGACGGCGGCAAGGGGCTTCCTCCGGGGCAGACCTACCACGCCGCCGGTCCGACGGCCGACGGCTTCCTGGTCGTTGCGATGTGGGACACGGAGGCTTCCTACGCCCAGTTCCGTGACGGGACGCTCGTACCCGGGTTCGCCAAGGTCGAGAACGGGTTGCCCGCGCCTCCCGTCGAGACGGCGTTCCAGGTGCACAACTCGCTGTCAGGCTGAGTCGCCACGGGCACGGGCCGGGGAGGTCGACGCGTGGTAGGAGGAAATCGAGTCTCAGCGGTCGTCTGCTCGACTGATCTGGAACAGGCCCGCGAGTTCTATGAGAAAGTCGGACTGAAGC
>DASVIY010000156.1:0-6903 GCA_036386195.1 Acidimicrobiia bacterium
TCTGCACGCTCTGAATCACGACCCGGTAGAGGTCGACGAACGCGCCGCCACGTAACAGCGCGTCGACCTCGTCTTCGCGCGTGCCGTACTTGCCCATCAACCGTTTGACGGCCGTCTGCTCGTACGCCGCGTAGTGGTAGACGTGCGCGTCCGGGTATTGCACGAGTCGAGCGCTCACGAAGTCGATGAACGCTTCGAACGCGCGCTGCTCGCCGGCAAGGTCATGGCCCCAGAAGGCGCGGTACTCCGGCGCGCCGCCGACGTTGTCCACGACACCGAAGAGGTACTCGAGGCCGCCGTCCAGCGCCCACGGGTCACCTTCCATGTCGAAGAACAGGTCGCCGGGCGACGGCGATGGCAGGCCGGCGAGCCCGCGGCCCTGACCGCTTGCGTCGGGTGGCTCGGGCGCCAAGAGCGCGAACTTCGGCGGATGACATCCGGCGCCTTCGACCTGCAACCTGGCCTGATCACGCAGCCGCTCGAGGGTGGCCTCGCCGATCCCAGGAACCGCGATGTTGCTCTCGGCGAGCGACGTCATCGTGTCGATGCGGCCAGCGAGCAGCTTGCGGGTCTGGTCGCGGCCCATCCGGGCGACCAGTGACAGGTGGTCGTCGTCGCGGCGGCGCTGGTCGCAGGCCGCTTCCCAGCGGCAGATGCCGCAGTGGTCGACCGGGTCGGGATACACCTCGCCCCCCGGGTCGGCGACGAACAAGAGGTACCGCGTCTTGAGCGATCGGTAGTACGCCGCGTAGTCGACGACGCGGAATGGATGCATCAGCTTGTCGCCGGTGATCACGTGCATCTGCCGTGGCGCGACGCCTTGCAGGCGCTCGACCTGCTCCGAGTAGGCGCACATCTGCAGGAGCGCGGCGGCCTTGACGCGCTGCGCGAGCTTGGCGTCGGCAACCTCGTAGGACCACGCGCCGAGCTCGCTCGGCTCCTTGACGCGCAACAGGTAGTCGGCATGGCCACGCCAGCGACCATCGAAGAACGTCGCCTGATAGATCACCTCGGCGCCGTCACGCATCGCCGCGAGCGTGTCGGCCTCGGCGCGCTCGAGGTCGGCGCGGCCGGAAACGTGGTTCGCGATCTCGACGACGGACTTCCGTGCCGTCTTGAACTGCTCGAGCCGCTCCGCCTCGTGCAGCTCGCCGTGCCGCGTGAGAACGTCGAGCTCCGGATCATCGCGTTGCGGACGCTCGAGCTCGCCTCGTGTCACCGCGAGCTCGAGCTGCGTCAGGCGCTCGCACGCGGCGAAGCTCGTCAGGTCGGTCGGGCTGAGAACGAGCTCGTCGTCGAGCAGTTGCACCGTGCCCCCCCCACCTGCCACCCCGGCTCCCGGCCCACCGTAGACCCCGGCTAGGTCCATGAATTCCGGGCCTTGGGCACCGCCCTTGACAGTTGTCGCCAGTGGCGGATGCTGGTAACACCGGATAAGGCACGATCGGGAGGCGGCGCGTTGAGTGAGACGGCAATCGACCTGGAAGGCATCGACCGGGAACGTCAACGACTACGGGACAAGCACATGGTCCCCCGTGACGACCGGGCGGCGAGCAGCGCGCGGGGCGTCCACCACGTCGCCCTCCTCTGCACCGACGTGGAACGCACCATCCGCTTCTACCAGGACGTTCTCGAGTTCCCGCTCACCGACTTGTTCGAGAACCGCGACTACCGCGGCTCCAACCACTTCTTCTTCGACATCGGCAACGGCAACGGGCTCGCGTTCTTCGACTTCCCCGGCCTCGACCTCGCGCCCTACGCCGAGGTGCTCGGCGGGTTGCACCACCTGGCGATCTCGGTCGAGCCCGATCGCTGGGAGCACCTGCGCACGAAGCTCCGTGATGCCGGCGTCGAGTGCGAGGAGATGAGCGGCACGTCGCTGTACTTCCGTGATCCCGACGGCACCCGCCTCGAGCTCATCAAGGATCCGCTCGGGGAGATGTACGGCACGATCGTCCTGTGACCGGGCCAAACGGCTCGCGCCGCTGTTGAGCACACCGATTGCGTTCACGTACGACGCGACGCCCGGCAGGGTCGTCTTCGGACTCGATGCGCTCGACCGGGTGGCCGACGAAACCGCCGCGCTCGGGGCTGCACATGTCTTCATCGTGGCGAGCAATTCCGCCCGCACGGCCGCGGCGCGCGTCACGACCGCGCTCGGCGCGTCGCACGCGCGCACGTGGACCGAAGTCACCCAGCACGTGCCCGCGGACCTGGCGACACGGGCCACCGACGCTGCGCGCACCAGTGGCGCGGACGCGATCGTCGCGATCGGGGGCGGCTCGGCCACCGGGCTCGCGAAGGCCATCGCGCTCGAACTGGCGATCCCGATCGTCGCAGTGCCGACCACGTACGCCGGCTCCGAGATGACAACGATCTTCGGCATCACGGGTGAGCACAAGCAGACGGGCCGCGATCCGCGGGTGCTCCCCCGCGTCAGCATCTACGACCCGGTGCTCACGATCTCACTGCCGGCCGGGATGACCGCGACCAGCGCAGGCAACGCGCTGGCCCATTGTGTGGAGGCACTCTGGGCTCCCGACGCGAGCCCGGTGCCGACGCTGCTCGCGACCGAGGCGATCCGCGTGATCGCGCACGCGCTGCCCGACGTGGCCGCACGTCCGACCGACGTCGACGCGCGCACCCGGTTGCTCCTCGGTGCGTACCTCGCGAGCGGGGCGTTCTCGGCGACGATGATGGGACTCCACCACCGGCTCTGTCACGTGCTCGGCGGCACGTACGGCCTCGACCATTCGGCCGCGCACGCGGTGCTCCTCCCCTACGTCGTGGCGTTCGAAGCCGCGGCCGCGCCCGACGCGGTCGCAGCGATCGCTCGGGCGCTCGACTCCGGGGACGCCGCGAATGCGCTGCGCGATCTCCTCGTCGACGTGGGCGCACCGGCAAGCCTCGCCGACCTCGGGCTCCCGCCCGACGCGCTCGACGACGCGGCAGCCCGCGTCGTGGCGGAGGCGCCACCGAGCCCGCGCCCCCTCGACGTCGCCACCGTGCACACCCTGCTCGCCGACGCGCATGCCGGCCACCGACCGTCCGCCGCCCACTGACCCCGCCAGACGCGCGTTCACTCGAGGAATTACCCCGGTATTTGGCGGGAATGCCACGAGTAAACGAGTCATTCACTTCGGAACGTCGCGTCGCGGTCACGACGCCTCCACCTCGAGGATCCGCCAGTCTGCCCGACCGGCCTTGCCCGGCGCCGCCGCGCCTGCGTCCCCTGGGGGGCGCGCTTTCACCACCCCTGCACACTGTGTAACGTCCGCAGTTCGGGACGCCGCAACGGGGGGACGGCACGTGCACAAGTTCTGGGGTTGGCTGGGCCTGAACCTCGGCAAGCACTGGATTGCCGTCATCGTCGGCGGCCTGGTCATCACCGTCGCGCTCGGTTTCGGGGTCACGAAGCTCGAGTTCGCCACCGGCCAGGACAGCTACCTCAACAAGAGCCAGCAGGTCTACAAGGACAGCGTCGCGTACCAGAAGCTGTTCGGCGGCCAGGCCATGGTCACCCTGATCACCATGGACAAGGGCCACACGGTCAAGGAGCTGTTCACCCCCGACAACATCAAGCAGCTCAAGGCTGTCGAGGCCAAGATGCGCGCCAGCAGCCACGTCAAGAACGTGGTCAGCCCGCTGACCGCCCTGCAGTTCAACGACGCGCTCGTGACCAGCCCGACGGGTGATCCCACCCAGAGCCCCGCCGGCAAGATCCTCCTCGCCGATACCACACGCGACCCGACGCCCGCCGGCCAGGCCGCGCGCAACAACGACGCCGTGAAGACGCTCACGCGCCTCAACGCCGTCCCACCCGCGCAGCGCACCCTCGACAACCAGGCGTACGTCGACTTCCTGCTCCACGACAACCAGGGACACATCCGCGCGCCGCTCCTCGCGAACTTCCCCGACGACACGCACGCGCAGATCGTCACGCGCCTCCCGGGCAACGCGTCGATCAAGGACGAGGGCGCGTCGGCCGACTTCGTCAAGGCCCAGACCGCCAAGCTGCACTTCCCGAACGCGACCATGGTGACGACCGGCGCACCGGTGCTCCTGCAGAACGTCAACGACTACCTGACGGGCGGGATGGCCACGCTCGGGGGGATCGCGCTCATCATCATGGCGCTGATCCTGCTGCTGTTGTTCAGCGTGCGCTGGCGACTGCTCGCGCTCCTGGTCGTCGTGATGGGCGTCATCTGGGCGTTCGGCATCGTCGGCTACCTCGGCATCCCGCTCACGATCGTGACGATTGCCGGCCTGCCGGTGATGCTCGGCATCGGCATCGACTACGCGATCCAGATGCACGCGCGCATCGAGGAGGAGGTTGTCGTCGATCGCGCGGCGCACCCGATTCAGGAGAGCTCGCGCAACCTCGGGCCCGCGCTGCTCGTCGTGACCTTCGACGCCATCTTCGCGTTCGCCGCGCTCCATTTCGCGAAAGTGCCGATGCTCCGGCAGTTCGGGCTGCTCCTCGCGGTCGGTGTCGCGACGATCTGCATCAACAGCATCGTGGGCCCGCTCGCGATCCTCGGTATCCGCGAGTACAAGTCGCCCACGAAGTCCAAAGACTTCCGCGCGGGACCGCTCGGCCGCCTCGTGGTCTGGCTCGGCAGCATCTCCGCGAAAACAGCGGTCTGGCTCGCCGTCGCGAGCCTCATCATCTTCACGGGTGGAATCCTCGTGGAGGGCAAGCTCACGCTCCAGACCGACCCGATTCAATGGGTCAACCAGAAGTCGCAGGTGATCAAGGACCTACACGTGCTCGACAAACAGGTGCACTCCTCGAGCGAGCTCGGCGTCTACGTCCAGTCGAACAAGGGCTTCACTGACCAGAGCGTCGGCTACCTCGACGCGTTGACGCGGAGAGAGATCAAGAAGTACCCCACGACGCTGCTCACCGCAGCGAGCCTCGTCGAGGTCGTGAGCGACCTCAGCGAGGTCCCCGGTGCGCAGCACGTCGCTCCCACCGGCGCGCAGGTGAAGGCGGCGTACGACGTGGCGCCGAAAGACATCCAGCTGTCGACCGTCGTGCCTTCCGGTAAGGCGCTGAACCTCGTGTACCGCACCGGCCCGAGCGGCCTCGACGAGCGCGCCGTGGTCGTACGCAACATCCGCAAGACCGCCAATCCACCCGCCGGTGTCCGCGCCACGCCGTCGGGCCTTGCTGTCGTCGGCGTCGGTTTGCTCGACAATCTCGAGGCCAACCGGGTGGAGCTCACGTATTTCGCCATCGCCTTCGTGTTCGCGTTCCTCACCATCCGGCTCTGGAGCGTGGTGCGTGCCCTGCTATCGCTGGTGCCCGTGCTCATCGCGGTCGGCGCCGCGTCGCTCTTGGAGTACGCGTTCAGCCTCAAGCTCAGCCCGATGACGGCGGTCGGCGGACCGTTAGTGGTCGCGGCATGCACCGAGTTCACGTCCCTGATCCTGCTGCGCTTCGTCGAGGAGCGGAAGCGCGGCTACTCGCCGCGTGCCGCGATCGAAGTCACGGCGTCGCGCACGGGCCGGGCGTTCTTCGTGTCGGCGCTCACGGCAATCACCGGCGTCGCGGTCATCGCGCTGTCGTCGCTCCCGTTGCTGCGCGACTTCGGCATCGTCGTGGGCCTCAACGTCACCGTCGCGCTGTTGAGCGCGCTCGTCGTGCTGCCACCGATGCTCGTGTGGGCCGACTCCGACGGACGCAACTGGGTCTCCAAGCGCCTCGTCCCAGCCAAGATCCTCGAGACGGCGGACGCTCCTGCAGAGCCGGTACTCGTCGGCTAAAGCCGGCGCTCGTCCGCAGGACTCAGCGTCCCGTGCGACGGTTGTCCGGGCTGACTCAGGGCGCGGCGGTGTCCGGCGCGTCCGCTTCGAGCGGCGCGCCGTGGGCGTGCCAGTCGTACACGACGCTCGTCCGAGCCAGGATGTCGGCCCAGTCACGACGCTTGCGGTCGATCAGGATCCACGCGAAGCCGATCCCGAACGTAGCGAGCGACAGCAGGTACCCGCCGAAGCGAATCAGCGAGCGCGACCAGCCCACGGGACCGCCGTCGCGCCTGACCACACGGAGGCCAAGGATCGCCTTGCCGACCGTCTTGCCGAAGAGCCACCAGCCGGCCCAGAAGTACAACACGCTCCAACCGGCGAGGATCGCCGACGCCGCGGGTTCGGGCACTGCGGTGACGTCGAGGCGATTGAAGCTCAGCACCTGCACGGTCAGCGTGCAGAGCACGAGCCCGGCGTAGAAGCTGATCGAGATCACGACGATGTCGATGAACATCGCCACGACCCGGCTCGCGAACCCGGCCGTCGCGCCGTGCTCGTACGTTGTGACTGTCTCGATCACGGCAGCGCCGGGGGAAGCGCGACCTCGCCGCCCGACGAGTCCGTCGAGTCTGACGAGTCTGACGAACTCTCGCCGTCCGGCGACTCCGTCCGCGCCGCGCGGCGCAGATGGGCACGCGCCATCACCTTGTCCACGAGCGCGTCGGCGCCGACGGCCCGTCCACGCGCCTTGTCGAGCATGTGGCCGGTCACACCACCGCTCGACGACATGACCACGTCGGTGATATTCAGATTGGCGATGATGTTGTCGAGGTTCAGGCGCTCGACGACCCGATTGACGTCGAGCCGTTCGACGATCGAGTCGGTCATGAATCCCACCGCCAGCTCGATCGCGGCGCGTGCGGCGGCCTCGTCCCGGGCTCGCTCCTCCGCGCGGCGCGCGGCCCATGCGGCCCTGCGGCTCTCGACCGGGTCTCGCACCACGGCGGGCATCGAGCCGCCGATGGTGGTCGCGGCGCGTCCCACGACGGCGGCACCCGCTTCGGCTGCTTGAACCGCACGCGCCACAACTCTCACGGGTCCTGCGCCGGGCCCTGCGTCCGCGTCGGCGGGTGCGTCCGGGGCAGCGCTCGC
>DASVIY010000157.1:0-4036 GCA_036386195.1 Acidimicrobiia bacterium
CCCGGCACCGACTTCAGCTGGTTGAGGTCGTTGTCGTTCCACCGGGTGTCGGACGAGCCGCTGATGAACCAGTTGGAGCCGTTGTCGGCGACGATCATCCCGTACTTCTTCAGCGCGACGAGGATCACGTGTGACTGGCCGGCGAAGCCGGAGATGTCGTAGTCGGCGCGCAGCCGCAGCCGCAGCCCCATCGGCGGCCGGTTCGGGTCGGTGCTCGACGACGCGGCATGCGTCGCCGGATGGATGTAGCCCGCCTGTGTCGCGCTCACGGTGAAGCGCAACGCATGGTCGATGTGCCCGGCGGCGACCTCGTCGTAGCGCACGAGGCCGGGGAAGATCGGGAGCCCGGCGGCGTCGGCAGAGGTCCAGCCCTCGGGCCGCAGAGCGTTGGAAGTGAGGTTCCACACCGCGCCCGAGTCAGCGTCCCAGTGGTCGCTGCGCGGGAACGCGCGGTACATCTCGTAGAGGATGCAATGGTCGCGGTCGATCGACAGCACGTGCCGGTCGCCGGTGCTCGCGCTCCCGCCCTCGATCGGCGTGACGAGCGGTGCGCGGTACGGACCAGGGTCGCTCTCGTTGCCGTACGCGGTGAAGTTGACCGGCACCGCCTTCGTCGAGCCGGCGACGGTGACGTACGGGATTCCGTACTCGCCGTTCCCGCCGAAGTCGGGATGGAGGTGCGCCGCCGGGCCGATGCTCGTGACGTAGTTGGCCGAGTTGGCGTTCAGCGGCGCAGTCGAGATGTCGGTGTTCCATGCGTTGTCGCTGGGGAGCACGTGGCACGTTCCGAGGCTCCCGTTGAGCACACCGGCGCCGCCTCCGGATGAAACGGTCGTAGAAGTCGTCGTCGACGCGGTGGTGCTCGATGTCGTCGCCGAAGTCGTCGTGGTCGATCGCACCGTCGTGGTCGTCGTCGTTGAAGGCGGCGGTGGTGGGGGCGGCGGAGGCGACGGCAGCGCGCACGCCACGAAACCGACCGAGGTCAATGCAGCGACCAGCAACAGGGGCCCGCGTGCGTGCATTTGTGCGCTTCTTCCCTCGGCGGCGTCTCCTTGGATATCGGCCAACCTGCGGTGCAAACTTGATAGGCGACCCGCGTCGAGCGTTCTCGCCGGCGCCCTACGATGGGGGGCCGTGTTGCAGCCGTGGTTCGCCTCGATCCCGAGCCCGTCGCACAACATCGTGCATCTCGGGCCGCTTCCCTTGCATATGTACGGGATCTGCGTGGCGGTCGGGGTGCTCGTGGCCGTCAAGATCGCCGACGTGCGCTGGGTCAAACGCGGGTATCCCAAAGGCGAGATCGGCGAGATCGCCGTATGGCTGGTTCTCGCGGGCGCCGTGGGCGCGCGCGTGTACCACCTCTTCACTGGCTACAACTGGGACACCGGCGGCATTGCCGGAGCGTTCGAGGTCTGGAAGGGCGGCCTCAGCATCTGGGGCGCGATCATCGGTGGTTTCATCGCCGCGATGGTCGTCGCCCACCGCAGGCATATGGACAAGCTGGCGCTGATGGACGCGGTCGCGCCCGGTCTGCTGGCCGCGCAGGCCATCGGCCGCTGGGGCAACTACTTCAACCAGGAGATCTTCGGCCGGCCCACCAAGCTGCCGTGGGCCGTCGAGATCGATGCGGCCCACCGCGTCGGCATCCCGCTCCGTTACCAGCAGTTCACGACCTTCCAGCCGACGTTCCTCTACGAGTCGCTCTACTGCCTCCTGGTGCTCGCGTTGCTGCTCGTGCTCGAGCGGCAGTTCCGGCTCCGAAAAGGGCAGACGTTCGCGGCGTACGTCACGCTCTACTGCTTCGGCCGGATCTTCTTCGAGAGCATGCGGATCGACAAGGCGTCAAAGGTGTTCGGCCTGCGGTTCAACGGGCTGTTGAGCGCGGTGCTCTGCGCGTTCGGCGCGGGCTGGTTCATCTGGCTGGGTCGCCGCGCGGAGGGCGTGTATCCCGACCTGCCGAGCGATGCCCAGACCGTCGAAGCGTCCGGCGAAGCCGTGGAAGCCCTCGGCGCGGAGCACGGCGGCGCGGAGCACGGCGACGCGGAGTCGGGCGAGGCCGACCCGGTCACCACAACCGACTGACGCTCCCGGGCGGCTGCGCTTCTCAATCCGTCCTCGTGGCGGTAGCGTCACGGCCTCACACGGGCAGGACCGAACGAGCCTTCTGTCGACGCGCGATCGGCAGCCTTCGAGTGGAGGACGACCGGTGACGGCATCAACTCTCGAGCAACCGACGCAGACGGGCAGCGCGGCGCGCGCGGTCGGGGCGTCGAAGGTTTACGGTTCCGGCGACAACGAGGTACGGGCGCTCGACGGCGTCACGGTGGAATTCGCGAGCGGCAAGTTCACCGCCATCATGGGTCCGTCGGGATCGGGGAAGTCGACGCTGCTGCATTGCCTCGCCGGGCTCGATCGCCTGACCGCCGGCCAGATCTTCCTCGGTGACGTGGAGATCAACACATTGTCGGAGAAGAAGCTGACGCTCGTGCGGCGTGACCAGATCGGCTTCGTGTTCCAGGCCTACAACCTGATCCCAACGCTCAACGCGCTCGAGAACATCACGTTGCCGATGTCACTTGCCGGCAACAAGCCCGACCCGGCGTGGCTCGACACGGTGGTCAACACCGTCGGGCTCGGCGACCGGCTGAAGCATCGTCCGTCGGAGCTCTCGGGCGGGCAGCAGCAACGGGTGGCGGTCGCGCGCGCACTGCTCAGCAAGCCGCGCATCATCTTCGCCGACGAGCCCACCGGCAACCTCGACTCGAAAGCCGGCGCCGAGATCCTCAACTTCATGAGCGAGGCGGTTCACGGGCTCGGCCAGACGATCGTGATGGTCACGCACGACCCGATCTCGGCCGGCTACTCCAGTCGGGCCGTGTTCCTCGGCGACGGCAAGATCGTCGGCGAGATCCCGTCACCCACGCCCGATGCCATCCTCGACCGCATGAAGCAGCTCGGAGCCTGATAGCAGCGCGAAGGGGACCAGGCCGTGTGGAACGTCACGATGAAGCGGCTGCTGACGAAGAAGGTGCGGGTGCTGATGACCGGCCTCGCGGTCATGCTCGGCGTTGCATTCGTCTCGGGCACGCTTGTGCTCACCGACACGATCTCGCGCACCTTCGACAACTTGTTCACCGACATCTACCAGCACACCGACGCTGCGGTTCGCGAGAAGGCGGTGTTCGGCGGCAACAACGCGTCCACCGCCGGACGGGGCCGCCTTCCGGCGTCGGTGGTCGGATCGGTCAGGCGCGCGCCCGGCGTCGCCGCCGCCGACGGCACGATCACCGGGATCGCGCAGATCGTCGACAAGAAGAACAAGCCGGTCGGCGATCCGGCGAAAGGCGCTCCCGTCCTCGGGTTCAACTGGCTCCCCGACGCGCAGCTGCGGACGCTCCGGCTGGTCGAAGGAAAGGGTCCCGAGTCGGCCGGCGAGATCGTGATGGACAAGAAGAGTGCCGACGACACCGGATACAAGATCGGCGCCAATGTGCCGGTGCTGCTGAAGACCGGTCGGCAGTCGTTCACGCTTACCGGCATCGCGAAATTCGGGAATGCGAACAGTCCGCTCGGCGCGTCGATCGTCGCGTTCACGACGAGTGAAGCCGAGCGCGTCCTGGGCGAGCCCGGCAAGCTCGACACCATCGATGTCGCCGCCAAGCCCGGCGTCTCGCAGCAACAACTGGTGCGCAACATCAGGCAGGTGATCAAGGGCGAGGACGGCGGAAACCTCGAGGTCCTGACCGGTAAGGAGCTCACGCGCGAATCCCAAACCAGCTTCCAACAGGGCCTCAAGTTCTTCAACTACTTCCTGTTGGTGTTCGGGCTGGTGGCGCTCCTCGTGGGTGGCTTCATCATCTTCAACACGTTCTCGATCCTCGTGACCCAGCGCGCACGCGAGATGGCGCTGCTGCGTGCGATCGGCGCCGGTGCGCGTCAGGTGCTCAGCTCCGTGCTCTTCGAAGCGGTCGTCGTGGGTCTGATCGCGTCCCTGCTCGGCGTCTTGGGCGGAGTCGTGCTCGCGCTGGGTCTCAAA
>DASVIY010000158.1:0-1906 GCA_036386195.1 Acidimicrobiia bacterium
GGTTCTGCATGAACGCGTGACCGCGCATGATCACGCGTGCGGTTTGGTCGCGTTTGAGTCCGCGCATCGGACGGAGGCGGGACTTGAGCCGGCCGTGGTCTGATTCGATCTTGTTGTTCGCGTACTGCTCGGTGTTGTGGAACACAGCAGGCATGAGCTCGTCAACGACCGCCAGCAAGGTCCAGGCGCGGTCAGTCACTACCTCAGTGGGCTCGCCGTGAGCGCGAAGCGCCGTCGCGAAGAACCGCCGCGCCGCCCGGGTGTCGCGTCGGGCTGAGACGTAGACGTCGATGATCTGGCCGTGCTGGTCGATCGCCCGGTACACGTACCGCCACTGGCCAGCGACCTTCACATAGGTCTCATCCACCAACCAAGTGTCTCCGATGCTGTGCTGGCAGCACCGCGCCGCGTCGGCCAGCAGCAGCGTGAATCGTTGCACCCACCGGTATACGGTGACGTGATCGACCTCAATCCCACGCTCGGCCAAGAGCTCCTCGACATCGCGATACGACAGGCCGAACCGCAGGTACCAACGCACCGCGAGGACGATGATCTCGGGAGGGAACCGGAACCCGGCGAACGCAGAGCTCGGGATCGCGGGTACCGGACGAGCATGAGATCGCAGCATCCCACCACTGTCGCCCGCGAACGCGGGCATGGCCCAATGCAACAGAGCCGTAGCGCCCAAGTTTCTTCACGTCACGATTTGTGTCGTCGCATCAAGGAGCCCACGAATGCCCACGAACAGCCAGAAGCTCGTCGTCCGATGTCTCATGATGTCAGTGGACGGCTTCGCCGCGGGCCTCAACCAGCGACTCGAGCAACCGTTTGGAGACCACACCGAAGGCTTCACCGACTGGATGGTCGCGACCCGCTCCGGATGCCAGATGCTGGGCATCGAAGGGGGCGAGGTAAACGCCGATGACCACTACGTCGCGCACAGCTTCGACAACATCGGTGCGACCATCCTCGGCCGCAACATGTTCGCGCCGTCGCGCGGCCCGTGGACCGACGACGGCTGGAACGGCTGGTGGGGGCCTAACCCGCCGTATCACGCTCCGACGTTCGTTCTCACCCACCACCCACGAGAACCGATTCCGATGGAGGGTGGCACAACCTTCCACTTCGCCACGCAAGGGATCGACGACACCCTCGAGCGAGCCTTCGCCGCCGCCAACGGAATGGACGTTCGGCTGATGGGCGGCGCCGCAACCGTTCGCCAATACCTCTCCGCCGAACTGATCGACGAACTCCACCTCGTGGTCGTGCCGATGCTCATCGGTCGCGGCGAACGAGTCTTCGCCGAGTCGTCTCCGCCGCCGGGCTACACCTGCGTCGAGCACACCGCGACGCCGGCCGTCATCCATCTCCGCTTTGAACGACGCTGAACCATCTCGGCGGTGGGACTCTCTCGAGCTGCGTTCGCACCTCACTTGACCTCGTTCGGGAGTAGGCGCTCTGTCGACCCTTGACCATCGCCATCCACTCGGCGAACATCACGCGGCCGTGATGAATGCCCGACCTAATTCGGGACTTGGCGGCGGCCATGAATGAGCCGACGCTGCACCTGGAGCGCGTTCTGCCCGCGCCTGCATCGCTGGTGTTCACAATGCATGCCGAACCCGAGCAATGGGCGAAGTGGTGGGGTCCGCAGGGATTCACAGTCCCGAGCCTCGAGCTCGACCTTCGTGTCGGAGGCGGTTATCGAATCGCCATGCAGCCACCCGATGATGATCGCTTCTTCTTGTCAGGGGAGTTCCGCGAGGTCGACCCTCCCACCCGCTTGGCCTACACGTTTCGATGGGAGCCTCCCGACCCTGATGATCAGGAGACTGTCGTGGTGTTCTCGCTTCGGGATCGAGGCGCGTCGACGTTGCTTGTCGTCGATCAGGGCGTGTTTGCAACC
>DASVIY010000159.1:0-2972 GCA_036386195.1 Acidimicrobiia bacterium
GAGCGGAAGGTGCAAGAGCTCGAAGGTCTGGCGAAAGATCTCCACCTCGAGCGTCGTGAAGCGCGGGCCGCCGAGGATCAGGATCACGCCGAATGACGTGAACGTGAACAGGAACACAATCGACGCGGCAGCCGCGATCGCCGGTCGCAGCGCCGGCAGCGTCACCTCACGGAACGCCCGCCACCGGCTTGCACCGAGCACACGCGCCGCTTCCTCCTGGCGCCGATCGAGGTGCGACCACAGCCCTCCGACCGTGCGCACGACGACGGCGTAGTTGAAGAACACGTGGGCGACGAGGATCGCAGCGAGCGACTGGTCGAGGCCGAGCCCGCCCAGGGGACCGCTCGGGCGGAGGAGGCTCGCGAACGCGGCGCCCACGACGACGGTGGGGAGCACGAACGGCACGGTCACGAGCGCGTGGACGAACCGCTTCCCCCGGAACTCGTACCGCGCGAGCACGTACGCGGCGGGCAGCGCGGCGATGAGCGTGAGCAGCGTCGACAGCACCGCCTGCCACACCGTGAACCAGATGATGTGGCGAAGCGATCGACTCGACAGCACGTCGCCGAGGGGCGAGAGGTCGAGGTGCCGGCGCGGCGCCAGGCCGCGGCCGATGATCGCGGCGACCGGGTACACGAAGAACACGCCGACGAACGCGACCGGGATGATCACGACCAGCGCCCGCGCGCCGGCGCGCGCCGCCGCGGCCGCGGCCGGACGGCTCATCCGATGACGCGATCGGTCCATTGTCCGATCCAGGTCTCGCGGTTGCGCTCGACGGTGGCCGGCGGCAGCTGGAACGAATGTTGCGGCTGGTCGGCGTACTTCACGAACAGCGCCGGGAGCTTGGCGCCGTCATGCACCGGCAGCACGTACATCTGGAGCGGCATGTCCTGCTGAAAGCGCGTCGACAGCATCTCGTCGACGAGCTGCCGTGCCGCCGCCTGATGGTGCGTGCCCCGAAGCACACCGACGAACTCGATCTGCTTGGCGCACGTGTCGAGCGCGGTGCCGACCGGCGCCTGAGCGGGGAGCGGCTTCGTGTTCGGATCGACCGAAGCGGGCGGGCTCGTCGCGTACGAGACCACCAGGGGGCGGTCGCCGTGGCCGGGACCCGCGGAGAAGTCGCCGTTGTAGGCCTGGTCCCAACCGGCCTCGACCTTCACGCCGTTCGCACGCAGGCTGCTCCAGTAGCGCTGCCAGCCGCCGGTGCCGTACTTCGCGATCGTGGCCAGCATGAACACGAGCCCGGGTGACGACGTCGCCGGGTTCTCGGTCACGAGGAGGTCCTTGTAGACGGGCTTCGCGAGGTCGGCGAGCGTGCGCGGCGCCGGGAGCTTGCGCTTGGCGAGCTCGGCGCGGTCGGTGTTGACGCACACGTCGCCGTGATCGACGGGGGTGAGCTCGTTGCGCGACGCCAGCTGGTACTGCGCGGGTACGTGTGAGAGCTGCGGTGAACGGTAGGGCTCGAAGATCCCGGCGTGCACCGCGCGCGAGAGCAGTGTGTTGTCGACGCCGAAGAACGCGTCACCAAGCGGGTGGCTCTTGGTGAGGATGACCTGGTTGAGCGCGGCGCCGGCGTCGCCCGACGCGACCACCTTCACCTTCACGCCGGTGCGCTTCGTGAAGTCGTTGAGCACCGACTTCGAGACGGCGAACGAGTCGTGGGTGACGAGCGTGATGGTGGCCGGCGACTTCGACGTGCCCGATGTGCCCGACGTGCCTGACGAGCCCGAGGTGCCGGACGAGCCGCACGCCGACGCCAGTGCGAGCACGACCGTGAACGGGATGACGAAGCGACGCATGTCAAGTGCCTCCGAAGTCGGGTTGAACGGCCAGTAACGCGCCGGCCTCGATGCTGACGGTCGCGAGCGGAGCCGTGAGCTGGTTGCTGACACCGCGGCTCGAACCGGGGAGGAGGTCCTCGCCGTCGAGCGGGTAGAGCAGCCCGGTCGTACGCACGGCGCGCGCCGGACCCCCGACCGCAAGAAGGGAGCACAGCTCGCCGGGACGGCCGTCGACCTCGGTGCGTGTTCGTACGACGATGATCCGGGCCGCGCCGACGTATGCCGTGATCGCGAGGTCGGAAAACTCGACGGAGCCGAGGAGCAGCGCGTTGGTGAGGAAGTGGTCGACGCGGCCGCCGTAGCCACCGACGACGACCACGCTCGTGAAGCCGCGCCCGACCGCGGCGCGCAGCGCGAGTTCGAGGTCGGTATGGTCCTTGGCTTCGGGATGGCGCTCGAGCAATGCGCCCGACGACACGGCCGCGTCGAGGGCGTCCGCATCGACGGAGTCGAAGTCACCGATCACGAGGTCGACGCCGCGACCGGCGTCGACATGGTGCAACCCGGAGTCGGCCGCGATGACGAACGCGTCCGCCGGGACCAGTGCGAGCGCGGCCGGCGGCACGGGATCGCCGCCGGTGAAGATCACCGCCACGTTCGCCGCAGGCCGCGACGCTCCGGCATCCACCGATTGCATCCCTTCGCTGGCATTACCCAGTGCAGGTTCGAGGGGTCGGTGACGACGGCGCCGGCGATCAAGGACGATCAACCGACGGCGACTTGGTCACCCTCTCAGCCCGGCTTGCCCGAGCTCCCCAATTTCGATTGGCGCCACGATCGTAACGCGCGGGCCCAGAGCGCGTACTTGCGTCGCAAATCATCATGACATGACGGTTTGCGACGCAAGAATGGAGAATTTGGGGTCTGCCGCGACCGTGAGTGGGGTTGTGGTGCGTGGCAGGATGCCCCGATGCAACGCCAGTCCCGTGTCCTTGCCGCGCCCCTTGTCGTGCTCGCGCTCGTTGCGGCGGCGTGTTCGAGCGGCGGGTCGTCGAGCAGCTCCAAGTCGACGACCTCCACGACCGGAAAGCCGGGGTCGTCCCGAGCGACGACCACGACTGTGGCCGGCGGCGCCAACACGGCAGGGATCACTGCCGCTCCCGCATCGTGGAAGCTCCCGGCGCC
>DASVIY010000160.1:0-8319 GCA_036386195.1 Acidimicrobiia bacterium
TCGCCGACGGTGCTCAGGATGCCGCCCGCGGCGACCGCGGAGCTGAGGTCGACTCCCATCTTCTGCAGGAAGCGCACTTGCATTCCCTGGCCGCCGATCGCCGGGATGGCGAGGTTCGAGAAAGACATGCCGAGCTGGACCTCGGTGGTCGGCCACAACGGCAGACGCACCGGCACGGTGCCCTGAAGGCCAATCGCGTACGCCACGTTTGCCACCAGCGACAGCGCGAACGCGAGCGCGAGCCAGGACCACTGCGCGTTACGCATCGTTGCCCACACCTCGGTCGGATCACCGACATCGGCCAGCAGCGCAGCGACAGCGACCAGCGCGCCGATCGCCATCACTGCGGCAGTGGGGCTGATCCGGTGAAGCTGTGTGAGCTCGGGGGGTTCGACGCCGGCAGCTCTAGCGCCTGCTACGCGCAAGCGTTCGAGGCGCGCTACGACCTCGCGCCGGCGGTTGCCCATGAGGTGCCGAGTGCCGGGGCTCAACGCGGCGGGTTGCAGCAATGGGAGCGCGGCCGCAATTGTTGACCTGCCGAGCACGCCCGTCGCCGCGCGTACCGCCCGTTCCTCGCCGGCGAGTGCGGCCGTTGCCGCGAGCAGCTCCGCGACATCTGTGGTCATCCGTTCGGCTTTTCCCGTCGATGCCGCGGCGTCGAAACCGACGAACCACGGCCCGTCGGCGTCGACGATCACGTGATCAGCATCGAGATCACCGTGGACAATGCGGGCACGCTGCAACGCAGCGACGTTCTCCCAGATCTGCACGAGCAGATCGTCACTCGCTTCGTCCGGACGCAGCTCCGAAAGCAACGTGCCGCTCGCCGGCCGCTGAACGAGCAGCGCTGCATGAGGACCTGCGCTCCCGGCAACGACGACCGGTGGAACGCGCGCGCCCGCTTGACGTGCCGCGAGCATGAGGTACGCCTCGTGCTCGACCTGTTGCACGCGAGTAAGCGAAAGGGGCGGTCCTGAGTCCTTGTACAGGAGCCCAAGCCATAGTTTCAACAGCAATCGCGACTGTGCCTCATCGCTCCCGATCACCTTCACGCGCAGGGGCCCGTCATCGTCAAGAGCGAGCAGCACCGTCGAGCCCTGCGGCTGACGATCAGCGAGCCGCATGTTGCGTGCTGTGATGCCGAGGTGATCGAGAGCGGCGGTGACCCGCGCGATCGTCGGTCGGGCCCCGGGGGAGCCGAACACGAGGTGGACGAGCGCGCCGACACCCAATCCAAGCAGCACGCCCGCGAACAGGTCATTTGGAAAGGTGACACCGAGATACATCGCCGCGACACCGAGCCCGAGCACTAGCGTCCAGCCGAACACTCGAGTCGGTCGCGCGACGTACGGACTCGCCGCACTGATCACCGCTACCGTGACGGCGAGCCGCACCGCGGGAAACGCAGGTGAGCCCCCGAAGCTCGCCGCGATGCGCACGCTGTGCGCGAAGGCCTCGTGCGCGACGACGATCTGGCCGATCGCCCGCGCCGTGCCCCAGGCCAGAACTCCTGCGATCAACAGGACCAGAGCGAGCCGCCACCGCCTCGCCACCAGCGCCGCGACCACGACGAGGCCGACGGCCCACAGCGTGCCGAGCCGGTACAGCCCCCGGAACAACGGCGCGAGACCGTTCGGCAACGTGTTGAACAAGTCGAACAGCGCCCGCTCGCTCGCGGTGACGTTGCCGGCATGGTGTGCGGCGAGCACCAAGAGGACGGCTACCACCGCGAGTTGAACCCAATCGCGGGTGCGGCGCCGGAAGTCGCCCTCGGCGGCCGGCTGGAACAGCCGCCGCCGCCAATCCGGGGCGCCGTGGCCCGCAGCGTCAGTGACGGGATCGGCAGCCATCCCGCGAGTGTCCCCCTCGCGAGAAGTTCACCCCGCCGATGCGAGTGAAAGGCCCTGAACGCCGTATTGTCCCGTTCTCGGCCTTGCTGCGGGATTCAGAAGCTGTTGCACGGTTGCGAGAGGTTCGGGCGCCATCGGCAGTTTTCGGGCAACGCAGAAGGGGACGATGTGACCGCAACAGACATAGCCGATCGCGTCGACGAGTCGCTGCGCGCGACGCCCTCCCGATGGTCACTGACGCCGGCGCGGGTGCTCGTGGCGGTCTCGGCCGCGTTCGTGCTCGTCGCGCTCACGCTGGCGGGGCGCAATGGATTCTGGGTCGACGAGGGATTCACGGCTGCGTTCGTTCGCCAACCGTGGAACGACTTCCTACATCAGCTCACGAAGATCGATACCAACATGGGCTCGTACGACATCGTGGCAAAGTTGTGGGTCGCGCTGTTCGGCACCGGCGAAGTCGCGATGCGCTCTCTCTCGATCGCCTTCGTTGTCGCAACATTCCCCGTCGCCTACCGACTCTTCTTGCGGATCTACGGCAAGAACACCGCGACGCTCGCCGTCGTGCTGCTGGCGATCAACCCTTGGACCACCGTCGTCGCGATCACGGTGCGTCCGTACGCGATGTTGCTCTTCATCTCGGCCCTCTCGAGTGTGCTCCTGCTGCGTGCGCTCGAGTCGAAGTCGCGGTTGCGGTGGGTCGGCTACGCCCTGCTGTGTGTCGTCGGTCTCTACACGCACCTCACGATGGCGTTCGTGTTCGCAGCGCAAGGCGTCTTCGCGCTGCTCCGCAAACGACGGATCGACGGCGACCTTCTGCTGGCAGGCTCGATCGTCGCACTCGGTGCCATCCCCACCGTGCTGTTCATCGCGCCGACCGACACGCTCGACTGGATCGGCGGTCCGTCGATTCGCGGTGCGTGGACCGCTGCAACGATCGCTGCCGGTGGAACCGTCGCGTTCGTCATCACTGCGGCCGTGCTCGCGACCGCGGTGCGCCCCCTGTTCCGCTCGCTGGCGCGGGCCCACTATGACGACCGTGCGTTGCCGGTCGTCATGTTGGTTGTTCCCGCGATCCTGATGCTGGCCGTCACACCGATCCAACCGTTGGTCGACGTCGACCTCTATCTGACGTTGTTTCTGCTTCCGCTGGCGGGTGTGCTTGCCATGGCCGTGTTTCGCTTTCGGCCAAGCCAGAGCCTCGCGGTGATCGGTGTGCTCGTCGCGGCGTATGGCGGGACGCTGATCTGGACGGTGGCGCCTGCACCCGGCTACGCCTCCCAGGGCTGGAAAGACGCGGCGGCGATCCTCCGTCGCGATTCACGACCCGATGAGGCGATCGCGTTCCCCAACAGCTACGCGCGCATTCCGGTCGAGCTCTACAGCCGCCACGACGGCAAGGTCGGGTTCGCCGCCCGCCCCGTGCTCCCGTCGGCCGGTTGGGGCACGCTCTCGCCGTACGGGCTCGACCGCAACAACCGGCTCCGCTTGGAGCGGGGCCCCGACCATATTCGCATGCAGCTGGCGGGGGTGAACCGTCTGTGGGTTGTCGGCTACGTCGGCAGCACAAACCCCGGCGGCGACATGGGGGACGTCGATCAAGCGGCGAGGGCAAAGGGTCTGCGGCTCGATCGCGAGTATCGCTTTGGCGACACCTTGGTGCGCCACTACAGCTGATGGCTTCGGGTCAGCGCAGCTCGGGTTCGGGGACGCCTTCCCGCCGGAGGCGCTCGAACACGATCAGGGCGCCGATCGGGCCGGTGACCAGCACGAGCGCGGTGAACCACCAGCTCCAGTGGATGGCCGGTGTGATCATGATCACCATGGCCGCGAACGCGAGGAAGATCATGCCGTGCACCGAGCCGGTCACGGCGATCCCTACCGGCATGGCCGCGATCCAGAACGCGAGCAGCACGCCGTAGCTCGCCGTTTCGACGATCGCGACCCATTGGAGGGCGCGGGCCTTACGTTCGAGCTCGGTGCTCGTGTCGTCGGCGAAGTCGACCATCGCGTGAGCCTACGAGCCGTTGGTCGCGATGCCGTTACGCGCAGCGCGAACGTTGCAGTGACCAACGTCGAGCGGGCACCGATCCCGGAGCCGGCTGGTCGCACGTCACGAGGTGTCCTCCAGCAGGCCTTCGAGGATGCCGGCTGCGGCTTCGAGCGTGGCGCGGTCGCTCGCGGAGAGGCCACGCAGCCGCAGCGCGAGGTATGCGTTCTTGCGCGACCGGCTTGCTTCGAGCAGGCGACTGCCCGCCGGAGTGATCTCGACCCGCGTCACCCGCCGGTCGGCGATATCACCCATGCGCGTGACCAGACCCTGCTCCTGGAGCCGCCCCACTGCCGCGGTGATCGTCGGTGGCTGCACCTGCTCCACCGCGGCCAACTCGCCCAGCGTGAGTGGACCCTGGCGCTCGATCGTCGCGAGGGCCGATTGTTGCGTGGGCGAGATCCGCGACTCGGTCTGCTGGCGTAGACGGCGTGCGAGGCGCGTTACCGCGAGTCGGAGTCGAGTGGCAAGGTCCGCGCGGGTGTCCGGAGATGCAGGGCTCATAGTTCGTCTGACTATTTAGTGTAGCGAAGTATCCCGGGGACGTCGGGCGGACGCGCCGCGCTACGCGGGCGGTAGGTACGCCTCGAGCGGCGCCGGCGTCAAGTGAGCGGCTTTCGCCGCGTCAGTCAACACTTTGAGGTTTTGCAGCAGGTCGGTGCGGAAATGCATCAAGATGATGTCGCCGGCCTGCAGCTTCCCGCCGGTGACGTCGAGGCGCCCGTCGTTCATCGTGCCGGCCCACAGCACGATGGCACGCAACCCACACGCGCGCACCATGTACTTCACCCGGTTGTCGAGGAACCCGAACGGCGGCCGGAACAGCCAAGGCCGTGTTCCGAAGCGCGCCGCGTAGTCGTCGGCCGGCGTGCAGATCTCCTTGTGGAGTGCCGTCTCGGAGAGCGTACGGAGATCGGGGTGCGTGACGGTGTGGTCCTGAATCGACGCGCCCGCCGCTCGAAGCTGGTCGAAGTACGCCTGGTCGTCGTGCACCGGCACCTTGACGGGGAACAGCGTCACCGGTAACCGGTGGCTCTTGATGTAGGCGACCACCGCCGGGTCGCGCACCAGCCCGTCGTCGATGGTGAAGAACACGACGGGATCGGTGGTCGCGAGCCGGCTGTACACCGGTGCGACGGGCCCGGCCGGAATCGCGATCGGTACCGGGCCGGGCGCGTGCGCGGCAACGCTCGGCGACGAGGTCGCGACGGGTTGTGCCGGCTCGCCGGGCGGCGCGTGTGTGGCGCGCGGCGGCACGAGATCGTCCCGGCGGAGCTCGAGATCGCTCTTGCCCGCGGCGCTCGCATGCGCCGTGACCGCGGTGTCGTCGTAGATGGCCGCGCCGGCGAGCGTCGCGCCCGCGAGGAGCGCGACGACGAAGAAGGCGATGGCGCCACGACGCGTCATCTGTACCGGTCCGGGTTCATGCACCGCCCAGGCTAGGGAACCGGACGGCTCGTACCCAAAGCGGGACCGGTCGCACACAGTGAAGGTGACATGGCACGCTGATCACATGACCGACATGCGCACCTGGGGACTCGTTGATCCTTCAGAGTTACGACGCACCGTGGTGATCTCGCCCCATCTCGACGACGCCGTGCTCGGTTGCGCGCACCTTCTGGCCCGGTGGCCGGGTTCGACGGTGCTGACCGTGTTTGCGGGCGCGCCCGCGGAGTACCCCGATCCGGTCACGCGTTGGGACGCGTTGGCCGGCTTCACGACAGCCGACCAGCCGCTTGCGGCGCGTCGCCAGGAAGACACGCGTGCGCTCGCGACGCTCGACGCTTCGGCGGTGTGGCTCGACTTCGTGGAGCATCAGTACCTCGACCGCGCCGACTGGGTACAGCCCGACGCGATCGTCGAGACTCTCGACAACGCGCTGCGCGGGCTCGACCCGACGGCGGTGTTCGTACCGTTCGGCCTCGGCAACCCGGACCATGCATGCACGCACGACGCGGCCATGCGAGTGCGCGAGGGCTACGACGGACCGGCCTGGTTCTGCTACGAGGACACGGGCTACAAGCACATCCCCGGCCTGCTCGCCTGGCGCGTCGCGCAGTTGTTCCGGGCTTGCCTGTGGCCGACGCCCGCGGCGCCGCCGGTCGACCTGTCGGCGGCGCGGAAGCGAGCGGCGCTGGCGCACTACGAATCGCAGATGAAGGCGCTCGACGCGGATTGGGAGCTTGCCCGGAATTTGGCCGCGCCGGCGCCCGAGCAGTACTGGCGTCTCGCACCGCCACCGCCCGGCTGGGAACGGCTGAGCGGCGCTGGGTGATCGGTGTGCGAATTCGACTAACTTCGCCGCTACGCGGATGGAAGGAACATGCATGGGTGTGGTCGAGGAGCTGCGGAATCACGGGCTCGACATCACAGACGACACGGCGACGGTGACCGTTCAAGGCGTGACGCAGCGCGTCACGATCGACACGTCGCCGAGCGCGGGCGTCGGCCTGCTCATCGAGGGGCCGGTCGACGGCTGGGCCGGCGACACGCCACCCGTCGACGCAGCACTGGTCGCCGGGGGCGACACGGAGGTCGACGTCACGAGCGGCACTGCCCGGCTGACGCGTCACTTGGCCACGACCGACGTTGCGGCGGTCTACGACGCGGTGTTCGAGCTGGCCAAGGTCGGTGCGCGCATCGGGTTGCGTCTCGCTGACGCCGGTGCGACAGGCGAGGCCGCGGCGGCGAGCGAGCCCGTCTCGAGCAGCGAGGCATCGGCCGGCGAGGCGCAGCCCGAGGCGTCGGTGGGCGCCGCGCAACCCGCCGCAGCCGCAGCGACCGCGGCCGCGCCTTGGGTGACGGGGGCCACGAGCGAGCCCGCGGTTTCGCCGACGACCAGTGAACCGACGCAGCCGGTCTCCGCGGCCGTTGCCGCCTCGGGCGAGTTCTGGTTCTACGTCGACTCCGAGCAACAGCTCATGTCGGGCGGCCAGGGCAGTCAGGCCGTCGGCGGACTGCGGCCGGGGCAGTGGTACCGCGCGTCACGCGAGGAAGCCGGCTGGGTGAAAGCCACCGACGAGTACGGCCGCGTGGGTTGGGTGCGCGCCAGCGCCGCGCACCGCCATCAAGACTGAACGCACTCACGCGTTCGTGCTCCTCGTGTAGCTAGTACATCGGCGACCAGCTGGTGGTGCGCAGCAACCGGCTCTCCCAGTCGTCGCGCACTCGGAGCGCGTCGTGCATCCACGTGCCCGGTGCCCGGTACTCGGGGGGAATCTCGGTCGTGATGAGGTTGGTGACCTGCTCCGGGTGGCGCACCCTCTGCCACAGGACGACTTCACGCGGCCGGCCCGAGCCCCACGCTGTTTGCAGCACGGCCCGCAGCTCCAGCAGCGACTGTCGTCCGTGTCGCGCTTCGGCGAGGCTTGGTGCGTACTGGCCGCGTGCAGCCTCGAGATAGTCGTCGAGCATGCCTTCGTGCGGCCACGCGGTGTCTTCCATGAACAGCGTGAGCGGATGGTGCGTGTCATCGACGGGAATGTCGTTGAGGTCGACGCCGAGCGGCGCCCATGTGACCGGCAAGAGCACCTTGGCGGTCGCGTCGTGCCGGAGCGTCTCGATCTCGTGCAACCAGTCGTGGAGGTCACCGGTATGCAGCCGGCGCGCGAGCGCCTCCCACGCGCTGCCATCGCGGATTGCCGTGATCGTGACGACGGTGTACGCGCGCCCGGTGCCGTGCGCGAGGTGGAGGTAATACAGGAGCCGCGCGTCGTCGCCCTTGCCCAGCGCGGGCATCCAGCCGTCGCGGTACGCCGCCTCGAACTCTTCCTCACGCGCGCCGATCACGCGGTGTACTTCATGTAGGAACAGCACGAGCGAGACCTTATCTCGCGGGCTCAGTGCAGCGCATCGACCAGGAAGTCGATCGCACGCGTCACGGTTGCGACGTCGTCAGGCTCGATCGCGGGGAACAGCCCGATGCGAAGCTGGTTGCGCCCGAGCTTGCGGTACGGCTCGGTGTCCACGATCCCGTTGGCGCGCAGCGCGCTCGCCAGCGCGGCCGCGTCGACCGACTCGTCGAAGTCGATCGTCGCGCTCACGCGACTGCGCGCCGAGGGTTTCGCGACGAACGGTGTCGCGAAGGGTCGGGCTTCGGCCCACCCGTACAGAATCTCTGCAGACCGATCGCACCGCGACGCGCTCCACTCGAGGCCGCCGTGGTCGAGCATCCATTCGAGCTGGTCCGCGAGCATGAACAAGGTCGCGAGGGCGGGAGTGTTGTACGTCTGATCGAGGCGGGAGTTCTCCAACGCGATTGCGAGGCTGACAGAGGGAGGGATCCAGCGATCGGTTGCGGCGATGTGCCCGATTCGCTCGATCGCCGCCGGAGAGCACAGCGCGAGCCAGAGTCCGCCGTCACCCGCGAAGCACTTCTGCGGGGCGAAGTAATAGACGTCGAACTGGGCCGGATCGATGCGC
>DASVIY010000161.1:0-8962 GCA_036386195.1 Acidimicrobiia bacterium
CGAGCGAACCGAGCATCGACAGCATGGTCGCTTGGGTGCGCTTGACCTCGGGCCAGAACCGCGAGACGGAGAACCGTCGGGCGATGCTCGCACGGCCTCCGACCACGAGTGTCCCGACGACACACACGGAGATCGCATTGAAATGGAATAGCGGCAACGGTGTGAGCACGACGTCGTCGGGCCGGCGCTGCCACGCGCGGGCGATCTGGTTCGCGAGGGCGACGATGTAGTTGTGCGGCAGCATGCAGCCCTTCGACGGTCCGGTCGTGCCCGCGGTGTAGATGAAGCACGCCAGGTCGGCCGGACCGACGGCGGCATCGTCGACCGGCGCGTCGGGTGCGCCGTCGAGCGTCGCGCGCCAGTCATGCTGGGGCACGGCGGTGATCGACGTGTCGGGCTCGCCGGTCACGATCGCGGCCATCAGATCCGGCAGCGCCCCGCCGTTCGCGATCTCGGCGACGCGCGACGCGAGGTCGCCCTGGACGACGATCACCTTCGAACCCGAGTCGGCCAGCTGATGCCGCAGGAACTCACCCTTGTACGCCGTGTTGACCGGCACCTGGATGGCTCCGAGCTTCAGCGCGGCGAAGAATGCAATGACCTGCTCCGGCCCGTTGTCGAGCAGGGTGGCCACACGGTCGGCTCGGCCCACACCCAGCGTCGCAAGCGCGTGCGCGAGCCGGTTGGAGGCGGCGTCCATCTCGCGCGCGGTGAAGGCGACGCCTTCGAAATCGAGGTACGGGCCATCGGCATCGCGCTCGAGTCGCGTCGCGAGCACCTCGAGCACGGTCGTTTGGCGCTGTACGTCGGCCATCGCGGCTGACAATAGCGTGACCGGCGCGTCACCCGTCTCGCACGTTCTCGAACTGGTCCGCATTCACTCAAGGAAAGCTTGAGCATTCGCGGGCCAGTTTCGGGGAATCCGGCGGGGCATCTCGAACTGGTCCGCATTCACTCAAGGAAAACTTGAGCATTCGCGGGCCAGTTCGGGCAATCGGGGATGCCCAGAGATCAGAGATCGAGCGCGTTGCCCTCGATCAGGCCGGCGCGGTGGGCCGCCTTGGCTTTCGTGCGTACCAAGACGTCGCGCGGCGCGCGGACGATCTGGCCGGCCGTCTCGAGCGCTGCCGCCTCCAGGTCGTGGCCGGGCACCACGCGGCTGACGAAGCCGAGCCGGTAGGCCTCGGCGACGTCGAGCGGCCGCCCCGTGAAGCACAGGTCGCGCGCCACTGCTCCGCCGACGAGGTCGTAGAGGGGTCCGTAGAGCACGTCGCTGAAGGTCTGCTCGGGGTGCGCGAAGCGCGCGGTGTCGGCTGCGATTCGGATGTCGCACATCACGGCGACGTCGAAGCCACCCGCGAGCGCCGCGCCGTTCACCGCGGCCACGAGCGGCAGCGGAAACTCGATGAACACCCGGTGAAACCGGTTGGCCGAGTCCCAGAGCCGCTTCGCGTATGCGGCATCACCGAGGCCGTCGAACTCCTTGAGGTCGAAACCGGCGCTGAACGTGTCGCCTGCTCCGGTGACGATGACGACCTTCACCGATTCATCTGCACCAAGCGCGTCGAGCGCGTCGCTGACCTCGTCGCGCAGCTGGATCGACAGCGCGTTCTTCTTCTCGGGTCGATTGAGCGTGAGGCGCGCGACGTCATCGGCGGGGCGGTCGACGAGAACGAGGTCCGACATGGGGACGCCTTTCGTTTGCGTGTGCCGTGTTTCTAGCGCTCTCTGCCGTGAGCGTCGCCGCGACGGCGTCGGCACAATGATCGACCGACCCCAACGTGTCGAGCACCCACGCCCGCTTGAGGTACAGGTGCACGTCGACCTCCCACGTGAAGCCCATCCCACCGTGCACCTGGGTCGCGGCCTTGCCGTTGGTGATCGCGGCTTCAGTCGCCAGGAGCGTCGCGCCGCTGATCACCCGCGCCGCCCCCTCCAGATCGGGGTCATCGAGGTGCGCGCCGGCTGCATAGACGGCGGCACGTGCAACCTCGGTGCGCACCAGCATGTCGGCGAGCAGATGCTTGATCGCCTGGAACGATCCGATCGGACGGTCGAACTGCTCGCGTTCCTTCGCATACGCGACGGAAAGCTCCGTCATGCGTTGCGCGAGGCCGAGCGCGAATGCGGCCGAGAGCACCTCGCCCTGCCATTGCCACGCGGCCGGGAGATCGGGCCCGGCAAGCTGCTCGCCCTGGGGCAGCGCGCCGACCCGCCACACCGGGGTGAGCGGATCGAGCGGCCAGGTCACCTCGTCGCCGTCGACGGTCGACGGATCGATCTTCCACACGCCCGCCTCGTCGATGACGAGCAGCGTGTCGAGGCGGTCAAGGTGCTCGATCATCACCGCGTTGCCATCACGCGGGCGACCGGCGCCGGCAACGATCCCGTCGACGAGGCCGTGCGCCACGCTTCCGGCGACGAGCGGGCCCGGGACACAGGAGATGCCGAGCTGCTCGAACACGACGACGGTGTCGGCCCAGCCGAAGCCGTCGGCGCGCAGCGAGAACACGCCGGCGCCGGCAAGCTCGTCCCACATCGCGCGGTCGAAGCCGCGGCGAATACGCGCGCTATCGAACCGGCCGTCGAGCAGAGCGCGGATCCCGTCGCGGAGCGCAACCTGATCGTCGGTGAGATCGAGGTTCACGTCGGCGTCCAGGATCGTTCTCGCGGCAACCCGAGCAGCCGTTCGCCGATGATGTTGCGCTGGATCTGCGACGCGCCGGCTGCGATCGTGAGCGCCAGGGTGCGGAGGCGTTCCTCGACGAGCTCGTTGCCTTCGATGCTCAAGGCCTCGCGTTCGAGCACGCGCAGGCAGAGGTCACCGAAGCGTTGACGCGCCTCGGAATAGGCGAGCTTGATCACCATGGCACCGTTACCGGGCTCGCCGGTGCGTTCAACGTGGGACACGTTGCGCTTCGTGAGCGCCCACAACGCGTCGAGCTCGGCGGCGCAATGACCGAGCTCGCGACGGTGCGCGGCGCCGTGTACAAGTGGTGCGAGGTCGTGCACCAACCGGAGTGAATCGACGAGCTCGCTCACGAAGGCGGTGCCGCGCTCGAACTTCAGCGTGACGTTGGTGATCCGCCATCCGTCGTCTTCGGCGCCAACACGGTTGGCGACAGGTACGCGCACGTCGGTGAGGAACACCTCCGTGAACTCCGACGAGCCGAGAATCGTCTTGAGTGGGCGCACGTCGATGCCGGGCAGGTCCATGGGCAGGATGAGCCACGAGATGCCCGCGTGCTTGGGCGCGCCGGCATCGGTGCGTACGAGGAACTCCCCCACGTCCGCGATCTGGCCGAACGAGCACCAGATCTTCGAGCCGTTGAGCACGTAGTGGTCGCCGTCGCGTGTCGCGCGCGTGCGCAACGATGCGAGGTCGGAGCCCGCCCCGGGCTCGGAGAACCCTTGGCACCACACCTCGTCGCCACGGAGGATCTTCGGGAGGTGGACGGCCTTTTGCTCTTCGCTTCCCTCCTCGATGAGTGTGGGTCCGGCGTGGAGCGTGCCCACGAAGTTGACGCCGACGTACGGGGCCCGGGCGCGCGTGGTCTCCTCGAGAAAGACCAGTTGCTCCGTCGGCGACGCACCGCGGCCGCCATACTCCGTCGGCCAGTTGAGGCCCGCATAGCCCGCGTCGTAGAGCCGGCGCTGCCAGTCGGTGTCGTACTTGCGACGGGCGGCCCAATCGTCGCGGGCCGGCATCGGCGGCAGGCCCGGCAGCGTCTGCTCCAGCCACTCGTGAACCTGCGCGCGAAATACCTCGTCAGCGTCGGAATAGCGGAGGTCCATGGCGCCGAGATTGTACGTCGGGCCCTGCACGGGCCCTCCCTCGGAGCGATGCCGTCGCGTTGGCATGCAGACACGTCAAGATGGATGTGTGAACGAGACCGTTCGCCTGCGCGTGCTCGGCGTGCTGAACATGGTGGGTGCCGTCGCGCTCGGGTACTGGCTGCTTTCCGGCAAGTCACGGGCCTCGGACGGCAGCGGTCCGCTTTCGTGGATCTCTTACGGCCTCGTCGTGCTGCTCATCGCCGCCGGCGTGACGGCGTTCCTGCGTTCGCGGCGTTGACTCACCGTGCTCTCCAACATCCCCCGAACTGGCCCGCGAATGCTCAAGTCTTTCTTGAGGGAACGCGGACCAGTTCGAGCATTCGGAGCAGACGGGAGCGCGCGCCAACGGGTGGATCTGCGCCGGTTCAGTCGCCCTCGAGCTTGAGCATGCGGATCGCGTTGCCGCGCATGATCTTGTAGACGGCGTCGGCAGGGAGCCCCGACATGAGCTCTTCCGCAACTCCTTGGTGTCGGGCCGGGTGGAATCGGCGTGCGGGTAGATGATCCGGGGCAGCTCGGTGCTCGTCGTCGACTCCATCGATCCTCCGCGCACGGATGACGTGACGGTCGCTCAGATTCACGGTGCTGCGATCAGTTGCAGCGGGTGCCGGTCGCCGGTGGCTGCAGCTGCACCAGATACTTGATGACCTTCTCGTCGACACAGCTGTTCTGCGCGCCGAGGAACGAGGTGTGCTGCTCCCCGTTCGCGATGAGCAGCCGGCCGGAGTCGAGTTGCTTCGTGAGCGACTCGGCCCACGTGAACGGCGTGGCCGGATCGCCAGTGGTCCCGATCACGAGGATCGGCGGCGCCCCCGTCGCGTGGATCGGATTGGGATCGGCGACGGGCGGCACCGGCCAGAAGTCGCACGCGGTTCCCAAGTAGACGTTGGCCTCGCCGAAATGCGGCGCGCTCTGCTTGGCCGTTGCGGCGAGCGCGTGCAGCCCGTCGAGCCCACCGGGCACCGGGGGCGAATCGATACAGGCGATGGCCCAGAACCCCGGCTCCTGCGTGCCGTAGCTACCGTCGGGCTGCCGATCGGTGTATTCGTCCGACAACTCGAGCAGGGCCGTGCCGTCGCCGTCCTGCGCTTCCGAGAGCGCGGTCGCGAGATCGGGCCACGCCGCCGTGCCGCCGTAGAGCGCCTGAGCGATGCCGAGGTCGGCTTCACCGGGCCCGAGCCGGCGACCGCGCCGGTTCGTGCCGGTCGGCAAGGGCGCACCGTCGATCTTCGCGATCAGCGCGTCGAACGCCGTGGCGGGATCGCCGCCGTTGTGGAACGCGCAGCTGGTGCGCTTCGCGCAGTCCGCGAAGAATGCTTGGAGATCCTTCTCGAATGCGGCCGATTGCTGGAGGCTCGCGTCCGCACTCGACAACGTGGGGTCGACGGCGCCGTCGAGCACGAACGCCCGCACCCGGTCGGGGAAGAACTTGGCGTAGAGCGCACCGAGGTAGGTGCCGTAGGAGTAGCCGACGTACGTGAGCTTGGGGGCGCCGAGCGCGGCGCGCACTTGATCCAGATCGCGGGCCGAGCTCTGCGTCGAGACATACGGCAGGATGGCACCGCTGCGTTCCTCGCAGCCCGCCGCGAGCTGCTTGGCGACGTCAGCAATATGTTGCTGTTCCTCAGGTGTGTTCGGGGTGTTGTCGACCGCGTTCACCTTGTCGAGGTCGGCGTTACAGTGCACCGGAATCGTCGCGCCCGTGCCGCGCGAGTCAACAGCGACGAGGTCGAAGCGGTTGCGCAGCGACGAGGGGAAGATCGAGAGGTCGTCGCGCAGGAACTCCACCGCCGACGCACCCGGACCCCCGGGGTTGACGAGCAATGGCCCGATCCGTTCCTTGGGACGCGTTGCCGGGTACCGCAACAGCGCGACCTTGATCGTCGGGCCGTTCGGCTGGGCGTAGTCGCGCGGCACGGTGAGCTCGCCGCACTGCCCGCCGCCATTACAGCGACGCCAGTGGATCGCGCGGGTTGACGGCACCGTCGTGCCGGTCGTGGCAGTGGAGGCCGGCTTCGCCGTCCGCGTCGTCGATCCGACGTCCTTGCCACCACTCGAGCAAGCCGCCGCCAGCACCAGGCACGCCGCGATGAGCGCGGCGAAGCTTCGGCGATGCATCAGTCGAGCGTATGCGGGCAACGGCCGGGCGCAGGCTCAGCCCCGCGAACCGCCACCCCGCTCATTCTTGCGTCGCAAATCATCATCACATGACGTTTTCCGACGCAAGAACGGTGGTTGGGAGGGAGTTTCAGAGGCGGGTCGGGTTGAGGAGGGCGTCGGTGCCGCCGTCGACGAAGAGGACGATGCCGTGGATCCAGGTCGCGTGCGCCGAGAGCAGGAACTCGATCGCGTCGGCGATCTCGTCGGCGGTGCCGCGCCGCTCGAGGGGGATCGGGTACGCCTCGATGAGGGGACCCATCTCGGGATCATCGAGGCCGGCTTGCAACAGCGCCGAGTCGAACGGGCCGGGCGCCACCGCGTTGAGCCGCACGCCGGCCGCGCCCCAATCCTTGGCGCGCTCGCGAACCGCCTGCGCGAGCGCGAGCTTGCTGTTGCCGTAAATCGTGGCGCCGTCGTGCCGCGCCGCGAGCTCGACCGCGTACTCCTCCTCGCCAGCCAGGCACGCGTCGACGAACGCGTGGTCACCGATCGGAACAGTGGTGGCCGAGTTGGAGGAGATCACGACTGCGGCCGGCGCGACACCCGCACCGAGCGCGGCCTTGAGCCCGTCGAGCATCGCAACCGCGCCGAAGTAGTTGATCGCCGCGATCTTGGCCGAGTTCTTGACGTGCGGTCCGATGCCGGCGCACGGCACCAAACCTTCGAGCTTGCCGCCGCAGCAATCGAGCACACCCTTGACAGCGAGCGCCCGGCCGTCCGGAGTGGCGAGGTCGGCGTCGATGTCGGCGTCGCGGCGGTCGATGCCGATCACGCGATGCCGCATGTAACGCATGCGGCGGACGACAGCCGCCCCGAGACCCGAGGCCGAGCCCGTGACGGCGATTGTGCGCACGTGGGCTCGGCTCTACTTGACGGCGGTCGGCGCGACCGCGCCGCCGACCGCGCCGGTGATCGGCAGGGGTGTCGCCGTGAGCAGGCATTCGTAGACGCCGTCGCGCGCGCAATCGGCAGCGAGCGCGTCGAGCATCCAGAGCTGTCCCTGCACCAAGCCCATGTCCCGTAAGTCGATCATG
This sequence comes from Acidimicrobiia bacterium, assembly GCA_036386195.1. Lineage (GTDB taxonomy): Bacteria > Actinomycetota > Acidimicrobiia > IMCC26256 > JBBRZM01 > JBBRZM01. Next base: position 7,032 of record DASVIY010000161.1, read on the forward strand.
TGGACCGGAAGAAGTGCCGCCGCATCTTCGCCCGGCCACACCTCGAACACGAGTGTATCGGTCGCGACGGCGGCAACTTCCCGATCGTGGAACCACTCGAGTGCGCCGATGCCGATCCCGGGCGTCGGGGTGCTGTACCGGACCTTGTCGCCTTCGCGCAGCCAGTGCATCTGGCCGGTACGAACCATCACGATATCGCCCGACATCACCTTGACGCTCGCGTAGGACGCGGCCGCGTCGAGGTCGCTGTCGGTGATCGCGTAGTTGTCGTCGAAGAAGTCGATGCCGTGCACCTGCGCGATGTCGAGGAGCACACCGCGCGACACGATGGGGCCGAAGTGCTCGATGCCGAGCTTCGACGCGCCGGCATCGGTGACGGCATCGAACGGCACGCCGTTGAAGAGCAGGCCGTCGTAGCCGACGTGCGCCAGCGCGTCCCAGTGCGTCGCGGCCTGCACACCGAACTCGACACTGTCGTCACTCGTGCAGAAGTCGGACGGGTCGCCCGTGAACGACACGTTGCACATGAACATCGTGTGCTGCGGATTGATGCGACCCGGAATCCCACCCGTCTGCGGGCCGTCCTCGTTCATGGGGATCGACAACGAAAACGCGTCGCCCCGTTTGACGGCGGCTACACCGCGTTTCACAGCAGCGGGGGTAATGAAGTTGAGTGTGCCCCGCTGGTCGCCGGCGCCCCACCGGCCCCAGTTCGAGAGCCGCTCGGCCAGCTGCTTCAGCTCATCCGGCAGCGCCATCGATGCTCCCCCCGGTCAAGGGTCTCGGCCTCAGGACAGAAGAGTTGACCAAGCACTCACTTCGCGTACTCGGCGCGCAGCTCGTGCTTGAGCACCTTGCCGGTCGCGTTGCGCGGCAACACGTCGACAATCTCGAGCTGTTCGGGGATCTTCTGCACCATCAGCCCTTCGCTTGTCAAGAAGTCGAACAGCTCGGCGAGCGTCGGCGGGGCGTCGGCGTCGGCCGGCACGACGAGCGCACAGCACCGCTCCCCCGTCTTCGCGTCGGGAAGGCCGATCACCGCGGCGTCGGCGATCTTCGGATGCGTGAAGAGCAGATCCTCGACTTCCTTGGCACTGATGTTCTCGCCTTGGCGGATGATGACGTCCTTGAGCCGCCCGGTGATCGCGATGTAGCCGTCGTCGTCGCGGACGCCGAGATCGCCGGTGCGGAAGTAGCCGTCGTCGTCGAACGCAGGCGCGTCGAGCGACGAGTCGAGGTAGCCGCGGAAGAGTTGCGGCCCCTTGACCCGGATCTCGCCTTCCTCGCCCGGACCCGCGACCGCACCATCGGCCTTCACCACCCTGACGTCGACGCCGGGCGTGGTGCGTCCCTCGGTGAGGGCGAGCTGCTCGTCGGAATCGTGGATCGACGACATCGCCAGGATCGGACACTCGGTGAGCCCGTACCCCGACACGACACCGACGCCGCCGAGCTCGGCCTTGACGTCGTAATGCAATTGCGGCGGCTTCGCGGCACCGCCACCGGGGAACGCGCGTACTTCGGGAAACAACCGCTCCGCGGGGTTCGCTCGCTGCGCGGCGAGGTACGCCATGTGGAACGGCGTGCCGGCACCCGCGAGCGTGACACCCTCGCGTTGGAGCACCGGGACCGTGTTGGGCGGATCGAAGGTCTCCACAACGATGGCGCGCAAGCCGGCCATCAGCGCGGCGAACAGCCAGCCGATTCCACCGATGTGGGTGAACGGGAACACGAGCGCGCTGCGGTCGGTGTCGGTCAGCTCGATCGCGGTGGCCATGCCGTACGCGGACGCCATGATCGTGCGGTCAGTGTGACGCGCGCCCTTGGGGTCGGCAGTGGTGCCCGACGTGTAGAAGACCCAGCGAACGGGTGCGGCAGCCGGATCGTCGGGCGGGGTCGCGGCGGCGCCCAATGTTGACGGGGCGGCGTCG
>DASVIY010000162.1:0-6201 GCA_036386195.1 Acidimicrobiia bacterium
GACCGCACGGGTCTACGAGACGTCGGCGCGTGCATGGGAGTCGCGCCGTGGCGCCGAGGGCGTCGACCAGGCTCGGGTGTTCGCGGCCGGGATCGAAGCCGGCGTGCTGCGCGCCGATCTCGGGTGCGGGCCCGGCTTCCATGCCGAGGTCCTCGGCCATCCACTCTTCGCGCTCGATGTCGCGCCCTCGATGCTGCAACTAGTGCGGCAACGTGCTCGCGATGCGCTCATGGTGTGCGCCGCGCTCGAGCAACTCCCGTTTCGCGACGGCGCGCTCGGCGGCGCGTGGGCGGCGAAGAGCTACCTCCACGTCGCGCGTCTGGCGACGCCGCTCGCGTTGGCGCGACTTCACTGGGCACTCATGGTCGACGCGCCGGTGGGCATCCGGGTGCGCCAAGGTGCCGCCGAGGGGCTCCTCGCCAGCGACGACTTCCCGGGCCGGTTCTTCTGCGAATGGGAGCCCGAGCAGCTGGAGCCGCTGCTCGTGGGAGCCGGGCTCGTTGTCGACAGCATCACACTCGATGGCCGGTGGATCGATGTGCGTGCCCGGCGCGCGCGCAGTCTTCCCGACACCGTCGGGCCCGGCATGCGGCTGCTCGTCTGCGGTCTCAACCCGAGTCTCTACGCGGCCGACGCCGGCGTCGGGTTCGCGCGCCGGGGGAACCGCTTCTGGCCGGCTGCGGTCGCTGCGGGCCTGGTCACCCACGAACGCGATCCGCTCGACGCGCTGACACAACACGGAATCGGCATGACCGACCTCGTGAAGCGGGCGACGCCGCGCGCCGACGCGTTACGCGCGGCCGAATATCGGGCCGGCGCCGCGCGGGTCGACGATCTGGTGCGCTGGTTGCAACCCTCTGCAATCTGCTTCGTCGGGCTCGCGGGCTGGCGTGTCGCCGTGGACCGTTCTGCGAAAGCCGGCGTGCAACCCGAGCCGTTCGGCGGTGTGCCGGCGTACGTGATGCCGTCAACCAGCGGCGTCAACACGCACAGCGGCCTCGACGACCTCGTAACCCATCTCCGGGCCGCCGCCGCGCTCGCGGGCTGACCCGGCAACCGCCTCGCGCCGCGCGGGCCGGACCGTCAGGCGACGACTTCGGAGCGGCGCTTGTCGAGGCTCGCGAGGCAGTCGTGGTACGAACGGGCGAACGAGTCGACACCTTCGCGCTCGATCGTCGCGGTGACGTCGTCGAAGTTGACGCCGCCCGTCTTCAGCTCGTCGAACACGCGTCGCGCGCCGTCGAGGTTTTCCAGGATCGTGTCGGGCTTGGGGTCACCGTGGTCACGCAAGGCCCAGACCGAGGCCTGCGCGAGCGTGTTGACCGTGTGCCGGCCCACCAGCTCGTCGACGTACAGCGTGTCGGAGTACGCCGCGTTCTTGGTCGACGTCGAGGCCCACAACGGACGTTGGAGCCGTGCGCCCTTGCTCTCGAGCGCGGCCCATCGCGCGCCCGAGAAGCGCTGCCGGAACAGCTCGTACGCCAGCTTCGCGTTGGCGACTGCGGCCTTGCCGCGCAGCGGGCTGCCGTCGGGGAGGCGGCGGTCGACTTCAGTGTCGACGCGACTGACGAAGAAGGACGCGACCGAGTTGACCGTGGAGAGGTCACCGCCCGCCTGGGCGAGCCGCTCGAGGCCGCGGAGGTACGCCTCGATCACCTCCGCGTGGCGGGCAAGGGAGAAGATCAACGTCACGTTGATGTTGATGCCGAGCGCGATCGAGTCCTCGATCGGCTGCAGCCCCGCCATCGTGGCCGGAATCTTGATCATGACGTTGGGCCGCGCCAGCCGCGTGAACAGCTGCTGCACCTGCGCCGCGGTCTGCGCCGCGTTCATCGCGAGGTCGGGCGACACCTCGACCGACACGAAGCCGTCGGCCCCACCGAGCTCGTCGAACGTGGGGCGCAGCAGGTCGGCGGCGTTGCCGATGTCTTCGAGCACCAGCGCCCAATAGATCTCGTCGGTCGAACGGCCCGCGCGTGCGAGCTCCGCCAGTTGCTCGTCGTAGCCCTCGCCGCTCGCCATTGCCTTCTCGAAGATGGTCGGATTGGACGTGACGCCGCGGATGCCGTCGTCCGCGATCAAGCCCGCGAGGCCCCCCTTGGTGACGAGCGCCCGCGTGACGTTGTCGCACCAGGGGCTCTGGCCGTAGTCGTTGAGGCGTGCGATCGCGTTCTCCATGTCAGCCTCCGATTCCGAGGAGCATGCGTGCCCGGTTGGCCACATTCTCCGGGGTATAGCCGAAGTTGCGCAGCACCTGGTCGCCCGGCGCCGACATCCCGAAATGGTCGATGGCGACGACATCGTCGGCGTAACGCTCCCAACCGAGGCTCACACCGGCCTCCACCGCGAGCGTCGGAACGCCCGGCGGGAGCACTGACGACTGGTACTCGCGCGGCTGGGCGGCGAACAGCTCCCACGACGGCATCGACACGACGCGCGCCGAGAGCCTGCTCGCGAGCAGCTTCGCCGCTTCGACACAGACCCAGACTTCGGAGCCGGTGCCGACGAGCACCAGATCGAGCGCGGCGTCGCGCTCGTCGACGAGCGTGTATGCGCCCTTCGCGACACCGCGACGCTCGGCCGTGCCCTCGAGCACGGGGAGCTTCTGGCGGGTCAGCGCGAAGGCAGTGGGTCCGTCACCGTCGATGTGCACCTGCCAGGCCTGCGCGGTCTCGTTGGCGTCGGCGGGACGAATGAGCGTGAGGTTGGGGATCGCGCGCAGCGCCATCAGGTGCTCGACCGGTTGATGCGTCGGCCCGTCCTCGCCCAGCCCGACCGAGTCGTGCGACCAGAGGAACGCCGTCTTGTAGTTGGAGAGCGCGGCGAGGCGCGCCGCCGGGCGCTCGTAGTCGCTGAAGATGAGGAACGTGCCGCCGAACGGCAGCAGCCCGCTGACCGCCATGCCGTTCATGACCGCGCCCATGCCGTGCTCACGGATGCCGAAATGGAGCTGGCGGCCGCTGAAATCGGACGGTTCGATCGCCGTGGTGCCCTCGAGCTGCGCGCCGGTGTTGCCGGTGAGATCGGCACCGCCGCCGACGAGGCCCGGTACGACGTCGATGATCGCGTCGAGGGTCGAGGCACACGCCGAACGGGTGGCGACCGACGCGCCCGCGTCCCACGATGGCAGCTTCGACTCCCAACCCGCGACACCGGTGCCGGCGAGACACGCGTCGTACGCCGCGGCGCGCGCCGCGTCGCTGCTGCGCCACTCGGCCACGCGTCGTTCCTGCTCCACTCGCACCTTGGCGCCGCGCGCGCCGGCAGCGCGGTAGTACGCGAGCACGTCGTCGGGCACCCAGAAGTCTTCCGCCGGCATGTCGAGGATCTCTTTGACGCGCGCGACCTCGTCGGCACCGAGCGGGCTGCCGTGCGCCTTCTCGCTGTCGGTGAAATTGGGCGACGGGTAGCCGATGTGGCTGCGAAGCACGACGAGGCTCGGCTTGTGCTCCTCGTCGGCCGCGGCGCGGAGGCCGGCCTCGAGCGCGTCGAGGTCGTCGGCGACCTCGCCCAGCTCGAGCACGTGCCAGCCGTAGGCCCGGAAACGTTCGGGCACGTTGTCGGTGTACGCAAGCTCCGTGGGGCCGTCGATGGTGATGTGGTTGTCGTCGTACACCACGTTGAGCCGGCCGAGGCCGAGGTGGCCCGCGAGCGACCCGGCCTCGTGACTGATGCCTTCCTCGAAGTCGCCGTCGGAGCAGATCGCGTAGATCCGATGGTCGGACACCGTCTCGCCGAAATGCGTGCGCAACCACCGCTCGGCGACGGCCATGCCGACCGCGTTGGCGACACCCTGCCCGAGCGGGCCGGTCGTGACCTCGACGCCGGGGGTGTGGCGGTACTCGGGGTGCCCGGGCGTCTTCGATTCCCACTGGCGGAACTGCTCGATGTCGTCGAGCGTGAGCCCGAAGCCGGTCAGGAAGAGGAACGAGTACAGCAGCATCGACGCGTGCCCGCACGAGAGGACGAAGCGATCGCGGTTGGGCCACTCGGGCGCGCCCGCGTCGTAACTCATGATGCGCGTGTACAGCACGTGCGCCAGCGGCGCGAGCGCCATCGGCGTGCCCGGGTGCCCGGAGTTGGCCTTTTGCACCGCGTCCATCGACAGCCCGCGCACGACGTCGATGGCCTTGCGCTCGAGATCGGTCCCGGTGGAGGTGATCACGTCGGACACGTCGAGGGCTCCTTCTCGGGTTGGCGCGGCGGCGCGCAGCCGGAGGCTACGCCATCAGAACAACGCCAGACTCGCCGTAAAGCCGTGCACGAAGTTGCGGCCGCCCACCGGACCGATCTCGCCGGCGCAGAACGCGCCGGTCACCGGTATCGGGCCGAGCATCTTCGCCACGAGCGCGGCATCGTGGTCGGGCACGCCGAACAGATGCCGGCCACGCCCGTTGCAGGTGAAGAGCAGCGCGGCCGAGGCCTCGACGCCGGTGAGCATCTCGCGAAGGTCTTCGTCGGCGGCGTCGGCGTCACGCACATGGAACTGCACGGTCTGGCCGACGGTGACCTGGTCGCCCACGATCAGCGCGCCCGACTCCTGGTCCGCGCCCATGACGTTGCGCACGAGGAAGTCGCCGCGCGTGAAGTCGACCGCGTGCTCGTCGACGACCACGCCGAGGTGGAGCCCGTGCTGGAGGAGTTGACGTTCCTCGTCGGTGGCGTTGGCGGCAAGCTGATGGAGACGCGCGAGCGGGGTCTGGCCCCCCAGCTCTTCAATGCGATTGCGTTCGGAGCGCGTGACCGTGAACGGATCACCGATCGGACGGCAGCCCTGCGCCACGACCGTGCGCACGGCCACGCCGTCGACGAACACACCGACTGCGCCGCCGTCGACCACCGACGCGTCGAGCACGAGCCGGTTGCCACCGGGCCGGTTCGCGGCCGACGCCATGCCCCCGATCACCTGCAGGTCCGGGAGGTCCTGATCGAGGCGGGCCAGGAGCGCATCGACCGTGAACGTGAACGGATCCGCGAATAGCAGCAGCGTCGACGGTGGTGCCGCGAGCTCGGGCCAGCCCGTGATCGCGGCGCCGTCGGGCGTCTGCTCGACGCGCAGCAACGTGGGCGTGAGGCGGGCGTCGGGCAATCGGGCCGCGAACACCGACACGGCCGGCTCATCCTCGAGCTCCCGTTCGCCGGCAACCACCGTGACCACGGTGCCGCCCAGGAGCACCTGCGGCTCGAGGAGACGCCGCACAGCCGGCGCGATGTCTTCGAGCGCGCCGGCGTGGTGCGGCGAGACGAACGTCACCACCAGATCGGCGCGATCGCCGTCGAGCTGATCGAGCACCTCACCGAGGACCTCGCCGACGGCTTGGGTCGGAATCGGATGCTGCGAGACGGCAGCGGCGAATGTGGTCACGAAGGCGAGGCTACCGGCGCGTCCGATTGCACCAGCACGAGCTCCACGGTCTTCGGACCGTGAATGCCGATCGTCGGCCGCATCTCGAGGTCGGAGGTGCGGCTCGGGCCGCCGATCCACGTCAGCGCGCTCGGCAGCGTGCCGGCGTCGAGTCGCCCGATGGCATCGGCGAACTCGGCGACGACCGTGGCCGCATCGATCACGCAGATGTGAACGGGCGGGAGGAGGCTCGTCGCACGCGGCGAGCCCGCATTGGTGCCCAACACGACCGTGCCGGTCGCCGCGACGGCAAGAAGCGAGCCGGTGATCCCGACGGCGACGTGTGGTAGCCGTGTGTTCCAGTCGGCCTGTGCCGGTGTGAGCACACGATCCGCGGTCGCGCCGAGCGCGGCGTCGAGCTCGAGGAGATCGAGCAGCGGGTCGTCGACCGTCAACGCGATCTCTCCCGGATGCCGCCCGGCGATCTCGACGACGGCGGCGGTCGCCGCCTCACGCGAAAACGGTCCGTGGACGCCGCACGCGTTCTCCCTCGCCGTGGCGACGAAGCGCTCGATCACCATCGGTCATCACCCTCGCGGCGCGAGTCCCAACGGTCACGGAAGGAGCGCGCCGCAGGCAACGGGAGGTCACGCCCGGCGGTCCAGCCCCGGAGCCCGGGCGCGCGATGCGCCCATCCATCGCGACCGAGGATCCGGCGACCGAGACGCGCCGCACCCATCGACGCGCGGTATCCGGCCGGCGACGCCCATGTGACCGCCCACGTGCCGAAGCCGAGCCGTCGGGCGTGCGGGCGCGCGCGCTTCGTCCGAACCGATGGCGGTCCCGCGACCAAAGAA
>DASVIY010000163.1:0-2223 GCA_036386195.1 Acidimicrobiia bacterium
GGTCTGGAGCCGGTCGAGTCGCTGACGATCACGACGCTGGTCGACAACGTCACCGACATCCTGTTGCTCGACGAGGGGCCCGCGATCCGGGCGCCGATCGACTCCCGGGCGCCGCGCGTGCCCTCGCCCGTGATCGTGGGCGGCCAGACGCTCGATACCCTGCGCGCCGAGCACGGCTTCGCTGCACTGGTGACGATCTCCCGGGACGGTCGGGAGCACCGGGTGCTGTTTGACACCGACATCTCCCCGGACGGGCTGATCGAGAACATGCGCCGCCTGGAGCTCTCGCCGCACGACGTCGAGGTGATCGTACTCAGCCACGGCCACTTCGACCACACCACCGGCATGGACGGGCTGATCCGCACGCTAGGCACAGCCAACGTCCCCGTTCTGATCCACCCCGAGTTCTGGAGCCGCCGGCGACTCGCTTTGCCCGGCCGCGAGCCGCAGATGCTGCCGACGACCAGCCGCGGCGCCCTCGAAGGTGCCGGCTTTGAGATCCTCGAGCAACAACAGCCCTCGGTCCTGCTCGCCGGGTCGCTGCTGGTCACCGGCGAGGTCGACCGCACCACGGACTTCGAGCGCGGTCTTGCCATCCATCAGGCCTGCCGTGACGGGCAGTGGCAGCCCGACCCGCTGATCCTCGACGACCAGGCGCTGATCGCCAACGTGGCCGGCAAGGGCCTCGTCGTACTCACCGCGTGCGGCCACGCCGGCGTCGTGAACACCGTCCGCTACGCGCGGCGACTGACCGGCGAGGACCGCGTGCACGCGATCGTCGGCGGCTTTCACCTCAACGGCCAGGCTGCAGCTGCGACTCGCGCACATTCGCGATCCGAACGTGCCCACGCAACCGAGCAAGGGTGTGGAAGCTGACGTTGAACCCGAAGGCGGGGCTTGCGTCCACCGTCAGATCGAGCTGGGCGACCCCGAGGGCGTGCACGACGAGCCAAGACAAGACCGGTGCGCGCGGTTGGCCGGCGGGTGGTGGCGTACCGCCGTACGCGCATTCGCCGAAATCGTTGCGGATATGAAACGCGCCCAGCGGGCAGGCGGCACCGCGGGCGAGCTCGGTGAGCGGACCGGCACATTGACCACAACCCATTCCTCGTGCTGGGTGGGCGAGCCGGGGCCTGACCTGACCCGCGTCGGTGCACGGATGCTGCGAGCGTCGCGCGATCGCGGAGCAGGTCTCAGACTGGTGCGGCGTTACCGGCGCGTGTTCGGACGGGCCGTTCCCTCCGTTGATGTCGCTCGCAGGCGCTCGACCTCCCAGCACCGCTCGGGCTACCTGCTCCTTGCCGGTTCGCGAGACTTCTCGCCGGCCGCCGTCGGCGGCGAGGATCGTCACCTCGTTATCGCTCACGTCAAACCCGATCTCGGGCCTGGAGATGTCGTTGACGACGACCGCGTCCAGTCCCTTTCGCTCGAGCTTGCCGCGTCCGTACTCGATCGCGCCGGCACCGTGCTCGGCGGCGAACCCGACCGGGACCTGGCTGCCGGAGCGACGCTGCGCGACGCTGCTGAGCACGTCGGTCGTCGGCTCGAGCTCGATCGTCGGCGCCCCGTGGTCCTTCTTGGGCTTCGCGGCGGGCCGGACGCGACGGCCTGAAGTCGGCCACCGCGGCAGCCATCAGCAACACATCACAGGCCCCGAACTCCTGCTCGCATTCGCTCGCGAGCTCCGCGGCGGTGCGCACAGGCAGCACGCGCACTCCCGGCGCCGGCGCAAGCTTCACTTTCGCCGCGATCACCGTCACCTTCGCCCCCCGGCGCGCAGCCTCGGCGGCGAGCGCGAACCCCATCCGCCCCGAGGAGCGGCTGCTGATGAAGCGCACGCTGTCGATCGGCTCGCGCGTCCCGCCGGCGGTCGAGCGGCAGCGGGCTTTGCGTCAGCCGCTGACTCATTCACTGAGCTGCTAGCTCACGGCACACCGACGACAGCCGCTGCTGGTGCGAAGCAAGCACTCGAAAACTGACGGTCATCGTGTGCGCCGCGGCCGCGCCATGAGCTACATCCAACGTACAAGCCCCCGACGAGCAGCTTCAGAGAAGGACTCATCGTCCGTTTGCGCGTTGGTCCTCAGGTCTTCGCTCGCCGCGTTGGAGCGGCCGTCGTGCTCGGCTGGACGGCGCCAGCCGGAGCTCGTCAGCTCGCGGGCGTCTCGAGGGGCAGGCCATCCATCTAACAACTTTAGCGCCTATACCATTGTATGGTGGTGC
>DASVIY010000164.1:0-2831 GCA_036386195.1 Acidimicrobiia bacterium
AATTGATCCCGCGAATGACGATAACTGATGTGGTGGGACGGTTGAGCTGGTTGCACGCCGCCACTGAAGTCGTTCTCGGGGTAGCGGCGGCGAGCGTAGTCTCGGCGCCGTGAGCGCTCCCGCCATCCGGGCCGAAGAGATCTCCAAGTCCTTCGACGAGGTGCAGGCGCTGAAAGCCGTCTCGTTCGAAGTGCCGACCGGCACCGTGCTCGGGCTCCTGGGGCCCAACGGTGCGGGCAAGACGACGGCTGTTCGCATCCTGACCACGCTCCTGTGGCCCGACCACGGGCGCGCGGAGGTGCTCGGCATGAGCGTCACGGAGCAACCGCAACGGGTGCGCGCATCGATCGGGCTCGCCGGCCAGTCCGCCGCGGTCGACGAGAATCTCACTGCGGAGGAAAACCTTCAGCTCGTCGGCCGGCTCACCCATATCACCCGCGATGACATCGCGCGCGAGAGCGCGCAGCTCTTGGAGCGCTTCAAGCTCGTCGACGCGGCCGACCGGCTCGTGCGCACCTTCTCCGGGGGCATGCGCCGCCGCCTCGACCTTGCCGCCGCACTCGTGCACCGGCCACCTGTGCTGTTTCTCGACGAGCCCACCACCGGACTCGATCCGCAAGGACGGAGCGAGATGTGGGCCATCATCGAGGAGCTGGTGGACGCCGACACCACCGTGTTGCTCACGACGCAATATCTCGAGGAGGCCGACCGGCTCGCCGACAACATCGTCGTCATCGATCAGGGGGCCGTGATCGCCGAAGGGACGGCGGCGCAGCTCAAGGCCCGGCTCGGCGCGACCGTCATCGAAGTCGCGTTCAGCGACGAGGCCCACGCTGCCACCGCGGCCGACGCGCTCGGTCCGATCGGCCATGTATCGCGCGACGGCCACCACCTGCGTGTCAACGTCGACGACGGTGCCCGCGCGATGCTCGAGACGGTGCGGGTGCTCGACGCCGCCAAGTTCCCCGTCACGACGATGGCGCTCCGAGAGCCGACGCTCGATGACGTGTTCCTCTCACTCACCGGTCACGCCGCGGAGGACGCGACGGAGACCGACGACACGGAGCCGGCGACTCGGGGCAGAAGGAGGCAGGCCTCGTGACGAGCGTCGCTCCGGCGATCTCGGGCGTGCGCGACGAGCGTCCGCACGTCGTGAGCGATGCGCTCACGATCACCTGGCGCAACTTGTTGAACCTGCGGCGCAACCCGCGACTGCTGGTCTTCGCGACCATCCAGCCCGTCGTCTTCGTGCTGATGTTCACCTATGTCTTCGGCGGCGCGATCAAGATCCCCGGCGTGCCCTACATCGACTATCTGATGCCCGGCATCTTCGTGCAGACGATCACGTTCGGCGCGCTCAATACCGGAGTCGGGCTCGCCGACGACCTCAAGAAGGGCCTGATCGAGCGATTCCGTTCGTTGCCCATGGCCCGCTCCGCGGTGCTGAGCGGCCGCACACTTGCCGACCTGTTCCGAAACGTGTTCGTGGTCCTGTTGATGTGCGTCGTCGGATTCGCGGTCGGGTGGCGCATCAGCACCGACTTCGCCGGCCTCCTGGCCGCTCTGCTCCTCCTCCTTGCGTTCGCCTACTCGCTGTCATGGATGTTCGGCGTCGTCGGGCTCTTCTCTCCGGACGGTGAGACCGCCCAGGCGGTGTCGTTCCCGATCCTCGCGCCACTGGTGTTCGCATCGTCGGCGTTCGTGCGGCCCGCCACGATGCCCAGTTGGTTGCAGGGATTCGCAGAGCATCAGCCGGTGTCGGTCGTGGTCGACGCGGTGCGCGCGTTGACGCTCGGTGGCCCGACTGCGTCGAAGGTCATGGCGGCGATCGTGTGGATCGTCGCGATCGTGGCGATCTTCGCCCCACTCGCCATCATCCGTTACCGCCGCGTCACCTAGGAGCACGCCCATGGTCGAGCTCGTCATGCTGTCGACGACCGATGGTGAGATGCCCGCCTACGTCGCGACGCCGACGGGTGACGTGACGGGCGCGATCGTCGTGGTGCAGGAGGCATACGGCCTCACGTCACACCTCGAAGACATCTGCCGGCGACTCGCCGCGGGCGGCTTCACGGCCGTCGCACCGGCGCTGTTCCATCGTGACGGCTCGCCGGCATTGCCGTACGGCGACATGGAGGCGGTGATGCCGTTGATGAAGACGTTGACCGCCGACGGCATCGCAACCGACATCGACGCGGCGTTCGACTTTCTCGCGGGCAAGGGCTTTGCCGCGACGAACTGCGGCATCATCGGCTTCTGCATGGGCGGCAGCGTCGCGTTCTACACCGCGGTGCGCCGTTCATTCGGCGCCGCAGTCACGTTCTACGGCGGTGGCATCACCCAGGGCCGCTTCGGCTTCCCACCCCAGATCGAGGTGGCGGCGCAGCTCCGGACGCCGTGGCTCGGGCTCTACGGCGACCTCGATCAAAGCATTCCTCCGGACGAGGTCGAGCGTCTGCGCGCGGCCACCGCGACCGCCGGTGTGCCGACCGAGATCGTGCGGTATACCGAGGCCGCCCACGGGTTCAACTGCGACGAGCGCGACGCGTATCACGAGCCGTCCGCCACCGACGCCTGGCAGCGCACCCTCGACCACTTCACCCGCTACCTGCGCTGACCACGAGGGCGCGAGCCACGACTCTCGTTTACTCGAGGATTTTGCTCGGTATTTGCCGGTAATGCCTCGAGTGAACGCGCGTTTGGGGGTGTCGGTCGCCCCGTTGTCTGCTACAACCGGCGCATGCCGCCCACCGTCTTCGGTTCTCCGAAAGAGCTTCTCGGCGCGACCGGCCAGGAGCTCGGCACCAGTGACTGGGTCGAGATCACCCAGG
>DASVIY010000165.1:0-2880 GCA_036386195.1 Acidimicrobiia bacterium
TGGCTCTTGAGCGTCGCGGCGCGAGGAGTACCGCCCCGGATCGCGAGACCATCGGCCGCTGCAACGACCTCGATCCCCATTTGCGTGAGCTCCTGGTGCAGCGTGCCGATCCGGTCGCTCTCCTTTACCCGCAACTCGACAGCGTCGCGAATCTCGGTGGTACCTGCCGCGAACGCGGCCGCGACCGCGAGGACCGGGATCTCGTCGATCAGCCACGGTACTTCGGCCCCTTCGATCACCGTCGCGTGCAATGGAGCGGCCTCGACCGTGAGCTTCCCCACCGGCTCACCGAGCCGCTCGCCCGTTTCGTGCACCTCGATCGGCGCGCCCATGCGGCGCAACACATCCACAAACGCGATGCGAGTCGGGTTGAGACCCATCTCCTCGAGCACAATCGACGATCCCGGTGTGATGGCCGCGGCAACCGCGAAGAACGCGGCTGACGACGCGTCGCCCGGCACCTCGAGCTCGAAGGGGCGGGGCGCGCCGTGGTGTACCAGAAGCGTGGTGGCGTCCACCCGTTGGACGGGCGCGCCGAGCGCGGCAAGCATCCGCTCGCTGTGATCACGACTCGGGAGCGGCTCGGTCACAACGGTGTCGCCCGTCGCTTGCAACCCGGCGAGCACGACCGCCGTCTTCACCTGCGCGCTCGCGACCGGCAGCTCGCACCGCACGCCGACCAGATGGCCGCCACGGATCTCCAACGGGGCGACATCGCCCTCGCCCCGGCATTCGATCTGCGCGCCCATGGCCCGCAAAGGGTCGACGAGCCGCTTCATGGGTCGGGTGACCAGGGAGGCGTCGCCGCTGAGCACGGCACGGAACGGCCGGCCGGCAAGCAACCCCGCGAGCATGCGGATCGTCGTACCCGAATTTCCGCAGTCGATGACGCCGGCGGGTTCGTGCATGCCCTCGACGCCGGTCCCCTCGATGGTCATCGCGGCCTTGTCGTCGGCGTGGACGCGCACGCCGAGATCCTCGAGCGCCTGCGCCGTGCGTCGGACGTCGTCGCCGCGCGAGACGTTCGTCAGGCGGCTCGAGCCCGTGGCCATCGCCGCGAACAGCAGCGCGCGGTGCGACATCCCTTTGTCGCCGGGCATCTGCAACCGCCCGCGCAGTGGGCGGCCGCCGCGCACGACGAGCTCGGTGGCCCCGCTCACGGAAGCTCCGTGCGCGAGTGGTGGTAGCCGCGCTGGGTGAGCCCGGTCTCGAGGGCATCCACGCTCGCGGCCGCGACGACGAGCACGAGCACACCGCCGGCGCCTTCCATCGAGTGTGCGATCTCGACGTCGGCGATGTTGACGCCGAGCTCCCCCGCGAGCGTGGTGACCTCGGCAAGCACTCCGGGACGGTCGGGCACGGGAACGCGTAGCTCGACGAGGGCCTCGCCGTTCGCGATGCCGACGGGCAAGCTACGCCGCGCGGCGCGCGCCCGCTCCAGGAGCGCGAGCAGGCCGGCGCGATCACTATCGACGACGAGGCTGCGCACCGCGCCCAGCGCGTCGACGTACTCGTCGAGCGCGGCGATGATCGCAACTTGATTGGCCACGCAGATATCGGGCCAGATACCCGGATGACCGGCGGCGATACGGGTCATGTCACGGAACCCGCCCGCGGCGAGGCGCAGCAACGTCGCGTGTTGCTCCCCACTCGTCGCGGCGACGTCCATCAGCGTCGTCGCCGCAAGTTGCGGCACATGACTGACCACTGCGACGAGCGCGTCGTGGTGCTCGGGCGTCACGGCGACCACCTCGGCGCCCAGACCACTCACCAAGGTGCGGACCGTCGTGAACGCCGTCGCCTCGGTGCGCTCCGTCGGGGTCAGCACCCACGTCGACCCGACGAACAGGTCGGGGTCGGCGCCGTCGAGGCCTTCCTGCTCCGAACCGGCCATCGGGTGGCCACCGACGTACCGGGCCGCGGCGTCGGGCCGAACCTGCTCGACCGCGGCCACGATCGGCGCCTTGACCGAGCCCACATCGGTGACGACGGCGCTCGCGGGTATCGCGTCGAGGACCTCGACGACGACCGCGGTGATCATCGCGACCGGCGCGGCTACGACCGCGACATCAGCGGTCACAACGGCGGCCGCAACAGACGATGCGATCTCGTCGACAGCACCGAGCTCCTGAGCGCGCTCGGCCCGCTTGTCATCGGGGTCGAACCCGACGACGGTCGTGCCGGCGCGCCGGAGCGCGAGCCCGACCGAGCCGCCGATCAAGCCGGTGCCGAGCAGCGCGACACGACTCACGGCGCCGACGCCTCACGTTGCTGCATGGCGCTACTCCGGAAGGTCGTCACGCAGTGCGCGCGCGCCGTCGAGGTACACGTGATGCAGCTCGTCGCGTGGACGGTCGGTGTAGCAGTGCACGAGCACCCGGATGCACCGGGCCATGCCGTGGTCGATGCCGAGCTCGCGGGCGCAGAGCAGCGGTACGTCACCCAGCCCGAGACCGCGCGCGGCAACGGCCGGAAACTCGGCGGTGAGGTCGTCGGTCGCGGTGAAGATGATGCTCACGAGCTGGTCGTGATCGAGCTCGTTGCGGGCGAGCAGCTCTTTGATCATGCGCTGCGTCTTGGCCTCGATCTCGGCCTTCGTGTTGTCGTCGCAGGTGATCGCGCCGCGCAGCGCCAGGAGTCTCACGTCGACGGAGGTTAGCCGGATGAGCCTTCACCGCCGGTCGACATCGGGCGCGGCGCCTCGGCACTCGGCCGCGCTGCTGCCGCATACAGCGTCCGCACCTCGTCGGCGCGCAGCGCGCGCCACTCCCCCGGCGCGAGACCGAGATCGGCAAGCGGCCCGATGCGCGTGCGCACCAGGCGCCGTACCGGGTGTCCCACCGCTTCGCACATTCGGCGCACCTGCCGGTTGCGCCCCTC
>DASVIY010000166.1:0-3339 GCA_036386195.1 Acidimicrobiia bacterium
GATGTGACCCTGGTGGCGTGGGGAAATACGATCGAAAAATCACTCGAAGCGCTCGCGCAGCTCGGCCGGGATCTGCGAGATCGAGTCGGTGACGAGCTTGACCGTCATGCGGTCACGGCGGGCGGTCGCGCGGCGCGAAACTTCGCCAGGATCATGGCCGTGCCGACCACCGAGAAGCCCACGAGCCCGCGTCCCGGCTTCGGACCCCACGCGTTCGGCAACTTGGCGACCGACCACAGCGCCGCGGCACCGATCCACACCGCGCCGTTGATCCGTACCGTCAGATCGGGATTGCGCGACCCGACCGTGCCCACGGCCGCCACGGCCGCGTCGATCGGAAAGTAGACCGGGAACACGGCGAGGCAGGCCCCCGCAGAGGTGGCCACGCCCTTGCCGCCCCTGAAGTTGCTCCATGGCGGCGCGATGTGACCCGCGATCGAGGCGGTTGCAGCCGCGTACGCGCCGGCGTCGCCGGCGATTGCCCGGCCGGCCAAGCCTGCGACCGCGCCCTTGGCCATGTCGGCCACGATGACGGCTGTCCCCCACTTCTTGCCGATCAGCTTCATCGCGTTGAGCCCGCCGGGGTTGCCGCTGCCCGCGGCGCGCAGGTCGACGTCACCTCGCATCGCGACGCGGCTGGCGATATCGGCCGAGGGGAACGAGCCGCACAGGTACCCGACCGCGGCCGCGGTCACAACTCGGCCGGAGCTAGCCACCCGAGACGTCTTGGGGACGGGCCTTCCCCGCGCTGATCCACGGCATCATCGTGCGGAGCTGCTCACCGACACGTTCGATCGGGTGTGACATGGCCTCTTCGCGCAGCCGGTTGAAGTTGGGACGGCCGTTGCGATTCTCGGCGATCCACTCGTCGGCGAACGTGCCCGACTGGATCTCGTCGAGGATCTTGCGCATCTCGGCGCGCGTGTCGTTGGTGATGATGCGCGGGCCGCGCGTCATGTCGCCGTACTCCGCGGTGTCGGAGATCGAGTAGTGCATGTTGGTGATCCCACCCTCGTAGATGAGGTCGACGATGAGCTTCACCTCGTGCAGCGTCTCGAAGTACGCGGACTCCGCCTGGTAGCCGGCTTCCACAAGAGTTTCGTAGCCGTTCTTGATCAGCTCGACGAGCCCGCCGCAGAGCACGACCTGCTCTCCGAAGAGGTCGGTCTCGGTCTCCTCGCGGAAGTCGGTCTCGAGCACACCGGCACGCGTCGCCCCAATTCCCTTCGCGTACGCGAGGGCGACGTCTTTCGCCTTGCCGGTCGCGTCGACCGCCACCGCGACAAGGGCCGGGACGCCACCGCCCTCTTCATACGTGCGCCGCACCAGATGACCCGGACCCTTGGGCGCGATCATCCACACGTCGACGCCGTCGGGGGGCGTGATCTGCTTGAAATGGATGTTGAACCCGTGCGCGAACGCGAGTGAGTCTCCCGGCTGCAAGTGCGGTGCGATGTGCTCCGCGTACACCGAGCCCTGCTCGGTATCGGGGAGGAGCACCATCACGATGTCGGCTTCGGCGGTCGCGTCGGCGATCGACAGCACCGGCAACCCTGCCTCTTCGGCCTTCTTCCACGACGACGAGGCGTCGCGCAGTCCGACGCGTACGTCGATGCCCGAGTCGCGCAGGTTCAACGCGTGGGCGTGGCCCTGCGAGCCGTAGCCGAGCACGGCCACCTTGCGGCCCTTGAGCAGGCCGAGATCGGCATCGTCGTCGTAGTAGATCGTCGCGGGCATCGTCGCTTCTCCCTTGAGGTCGGAGGCTCAGCCTAAGCAGTCGGCCCGCCGTCGTGCGAGGTCACGGCAGGCGCGCCGAACTGAGCAGGGAGATCCTCGTAGTACGCCCGGATCCAGCGCAATGGTCGAAGCGACATGGGACCCGCAGGCAGGTCGAGGACAATGACCGCGTCAGAAACCCAGTGGGCGCGAACGTCGCGGCGCGGAGAGGACGACATCACGCGACGCCAGGGTGACGCCCTGAGCACGAACTGCTCGTCCTTCGCGCGATAGTTCGCGACTGACCGGTCGAGCTTCTCGGCGAGCGTCGGCTCATCGGCGGGCTCACGCGCCGGCTCGTCCGGCTTTGCCATCAGCTGGTCTTCGCCTTCACGGAACGTAGCTTCTTCATCGGCTCTCGCTGGAGCCGCGACAAGGCGATACGGCCGGTGCGTTGCAGCTCCGCGATTCCGAACGGGTGCAGCAGGTCGGTCATCGCGTCGAGCTTGCTCGGCTCGCCCGCGACCATAAGGGTCATCGCGTCGTAACCGACATCGAGAATCTTCGCCTCGAAGATCGACGCCAGCTCGGTCACCTGCGAGCGCGACTCCGTGCCCGCTTTCACCGTCGTCATCATCAGCTCCCGCTCCACCGCGTCATCGGTCGAGAGCTCGGTGATCTTGATGACAGGGATGAGCTTGTTGAGCTGCTTCGTGACCTGCTCGATCGGCGCGGAGTCGGCATCGACCACGATCGTCATCCGGCTGAACCGCTCGTCCTCGGTCGGGCTGACCGCGAGCGAGTAGATGTTGTAGCCGCGCCGCGAGAACAATCCGCTGACACGCGAGAGCACGCCAAACTTGTTTTCGACGAGCACACTCAGGATGTGGTGCTGCACTGCCATGACGGCTCCCTACCTTCCGCCGGGCCGGTCGTGCGCCGGGTCGAGGATCACTTCGTCGTTCGATGTGCCGGGCGCGACCATCGGGTACACCTTCTCGCGATAGTCGGTACGGAAGTCGATGACGACGGGCTGGTCGTCGATCGAGTTGGCCTTCTCGATCGTGGGCACGACGTCTTCGGGCGTGTCGACGCGAAAGCCGACGCACCCCATCGCCTCGGCCCACTTCACGTAGTCGGGCAGATCAGGTGACAGGTAGACCTCGCTGTACCGCTCCTCGTAGAAGAGCTCCTGCCACTGGCGCACCATGCCGAGGTACGCGTTGTTGAGGATCGCGATCTTCACCGGGATCCGCTCGGCCGACGCCGTGACGAGCTCCTGCGCGGTCATCTGGAAACAGCCGTCGCCGTCGATCGCCCACACCATCCGTTCGGGCTTGCCGACCTTCGCGCCAATCGACGCGGGAACCGCGAACCCCATCGTGCCGAGACCGCCCGAGTTGACCCACGTGTAGGGATGGTCGAAACGCCACAACTGGCTCGCCCACATCTGGTGCTGACCGACACCCGACACGACGATCGCGTCGTCGGGCGTGTTGTCGCGCAACGACTCGATGCAGTACTGCGGCTTGAGCGGCCCGTCGTCGTGCTGGTCGTAGTGCAGTGGGTAGTGCGCCTGCCATTCCTTCAGCTGGCGGTGCCAGGGCTCGAGGTCGGGCCACG
>DASVIY010000167.1:0-10967 GCA_036386195.1 Acidimicrobiia bacterium
GTGACGTCGTCGACCGGTCCTCCACCGATGATCATCACTCGTTGGTCTTGGGCGGGAGGCAGCAGCACACTCGACGACTGGTTGCGAAGCCTGCCATCGACGTTGAACGGCACCGGTTCGAAAGCGATCGGGTGGTGGGTGAGGTCGAGGATTCCTGCCTGCTGGTTGCGGTCGTCGTCCATCCGGCCGCCGCTGAAAAAGATCCGTCCGTCGCCAAGGAGGAACAGATGGGCGTAGAACGGGAGCCCGACAAAGTTCGCGTCGTTCGGCGGCGGGAGCTGCCCCCAGGTGTCATGGGCGGCGTCGTAGACCTCGATCTCGGGGTTGAGGTTCCCGTCGGTGCCGTTCTTTCCGCTGACGGCGAGGATCCGCCCATCATCGAGGGCGAGCAGTGTCGGGTACCAGCGGCCGTGGGCCATGGGGTGACGGATCGCCCATTGTTCGGTGTGCGGATCGAACGCGGAGACGTCGCGCTGTCCAAGGTTGTTGCCGTTGTTGTAGGACTGATTGCCGCCCGCCGACAGAACCGAGCCGTCTGCGAGGACGGTGTCGCCGCCACAGAAGTAATCGAATGGCCGACCGTCGGCGCGCGTCAGGGTGTCGGGATGAGCGAAGTTGCCGGGAGGAGCCGCACTCGGGTCCCACACGACGCTCGTCCACATCTGGTCGGCGACGTTGCCGAAGTTGGGATCGGCATCGCGGACCACGTTGTTGCCCGAGCCCGAGAAGAAGAGCACCTTCCCGGTTCGCAACACCGCGGCGTGGATCGCGAGCACCTCGGAGTTGAATGGGAGCAGCTCCCACGATCCATGGACCTTGGGATCCTCGGTGAGCGAGACCAAGGTGTAGAAACCGGCGTTGCCACCCTGGGGGTGATCCACCGCGAGCACAACGAGCTGCGCGCCGCGTCCGAGATCGGCGGCAGTGATCGCACCATATTGGTTCTCCCAGGAGAACCAATTGTTGATGCCGAGAAGGCTCGACCATCCGGGTGTCTGGTCTTCGGCCCGCCGATCGGTCGGTACACCGTCGGCGCCGACGTCCCTTGCGATCCGAAAGAACGCCTGGTTCTGCCCGGGCGGGTTGTCGATGCCGAACACGACCAAGTCGGGCTTCCCGCCGCCGTTGATGTCTGCGACCGCCACGCCCGCCCCCTGGTTCTCCCAAGAGAACCAATCGGGCACGGTACCGGCGTCGGGAAGCCACGGTCCCCACCCGGCCACGTTGGCGTCTTGGTCCAGGTCTCGCCCGACGCGGTACTTCGCCTGGTTCTCGCCCGGGGGGGCATCGACCATCATCACGATCAGATCCGGTCTGCCGTTACCCGTGACGTCGGCGAGCGCGACGCCCGCCCCCTGGTTCTCCCACGAGAACCAGTCCGGGATGGTCTGCCACGGTCCCCATCCCGACGTGACCTCACCGTTCTGGTCGAGATCCCGTCCGATTCGGTACACGCCCTGGTTCTGGCCCGGCGGATTATCGACCATCATCACGATCAGATCCGGTCTGCCGTTACCCGTGACGTCGGCGACCGCGACGCCCGCCCCCTGGTTCTCCCACGAGAACCAGTCCGGGATCGGGAAGAACCCAGTCAGCATCTCGGGTCGCAGATCTGGGCGGACGCTGAACACGCGCTACGGCCGGAGTGACGTACGGATGCGCACACCGCGCCGATCCCAGGGGCGCACGGAGCGTTGACGCGCGTGTGCCGCGTCGACCGCTCAAGACCGGCGGAGTTACCCATGTCGCGCACATTAGCAACGACAACGGATTTGATCAGCGGACCAGTGTTGTGCGCAGGCCGTCTTCGATTCGGTGTGCAGCTACCCTCTCGGTCCCTTGGTGACCTTGGTGCGCAGCCGCACGGTCGCGAACGTCAGAGCCCGTAACAGCTCAACGTCGCACCGCTACGCGAGCTCGACGTGCACGAGCTTCACGCGATTCCGCCGCGGCGGTCGGTGACTCGATGATCGACCGGCTTCGCTTCGAAGTCACGGATCGCAAGTGACATGAACATCACCACGGTGACAGGGCCGACCCGCCCGCACTTACCCCCTCGTGCCGGCACCCGCTCGCGGCCTTGGAGTTGTTGAAGGTCCGAAGTGCGACGGCGCAGCGTGTGCTATTCAGCCTGGGCGCTTGAGGCTCTGGGTGACGGCTCGCTGATCAGTGCAGCGACCTGTGCGGCGTCGCGACGCGTAGATGAGTGCCAGACCCGCGATGGCAAGCCCGGTTGCGATCGCGGTTTCACTGGCGGGGTTCGAGCCGGTGAACGGCAGCGTGCCCGTGGCCGTCGCTTCGGCGCCGGTCCCGGCTGCCGCGGCCGCGGGCACGACCACGTCTTCCGGCGTCGGAGGCGTCGGCGGTACGACCGGACACGGGTCGATGACGCCGTCACCGTTGGTGTCGAAGCCGATGTTCCAGGTGCCGGGTGTAGCGGTGGCACCTGGCGCCACGCTGTCCGGCTCCACGCGCCCAGTGATGATGTCGGCAGCGAGGCTCACTTGGCAGGTCGCAGGGAGCGCGGCGAGCGCGCCGACGAGCGGAACCCCGGTCGGGGGGCCGATATCGGGTGTTGTCGAGTCCGGCCATGGTGATACTTGCTTGATCCAGGCGCTGCCGTTCCAGAACCAGATGTCTCCCAGGACGCTGGGCGGGCTGTTGGTCCCGCCGAAGTTGAGTCCGCCGACGAGCAGGGCACCTTGTTGGGCAGGGTCAGGACTGGCGAGGCCGGAAAAGCCAGCCAGCACCCGTGGAGCGGGACCGCATGGCGCCAGCGGATCGCCGCAGGCTTGGACCCATTCGGCGCCAGTCCAGATCCAGGTGTCGGCGAGCGCGGTGGGGTTGCCACTGCCGTTATCGGGAAGGATTCCCCCGAACAGCACGAACTGGTGACCGTCCCACGCCATCGAAGCACCGAGACGCGCCCGCGGCTGACCCGAGCCGCCGGCGTTCACCTGATTCCAGGCGTTACCGTCGAACTGCCAGGTGTCGCCGAACGCCGTTGAAGGGCCGTTATCGCCGATGGCGCCGCCGCCGAAGAGCAACACGATCAGTCCGTTGCCGGCCATCGCCGGAGCGGCGCGCATGCCTGGGGCGCACGAGTTGCAGATCGGTTGCCAGGCCGTCCCGTTCCACAGGTAGCTGTCACCGACCGGAGTCGTGTTGCCCATCCCGTCGGTGGTCTGCCCTCCGTAGAGGACCACCCCGGTAGGTCCGGTCGCCTCTCCGACCAGGTTGCGGGGGCCGGGCGCGCACGGGTCCGTCGCGCCCGGGCTTGTCGTGCCGCACTTCGGGGTCCACGTCGCGCCGTTCCACACCCAGGTGTCACCCAACGCCGCTCCGTCGCCGAAGACGTTGCCGCCTCCGTAAAGGACCGCCTGAGTTCCGTCAGGCGTGGCGGCGAAGCCGGACCCGCTACGTCCCGCCGGTCCCGACCCCGCCGGTGGCGGTTGCGGCGGATCAGGGCGCGGGTCAACGGCGATCGGCGGCAACACCGAGTTCGCGTGCACCTCGGGAGTGCTTGCGGCGCCGACTTGGTCCCCAGGGCTTGCCGGAGGCGTCGCGCTCGCCACCAACGCCACGACCGGCGGGTTCGTAATCGCAGTCGGAGCCTGCGATGGCACAACAGCAGGGTCCGGTGGCGTTGCCGCAGCATCAGCGAACGCCGACCCCGCGGTGCCGAGAACCACCACACCCACAACCACACCGACGACCAGCACCCGGCCAAAGAAACGATGCATCCGCCAGACATCGGCCACGAGCCGCGAACCTTGAGGGCGAGTTTTCCGACGCGAACCCCCGTGACGTGTCAACGGTCGCCTGAGCCGGCGGGCTTTCGGGCCGCGGCCATGAACTCGGCCTCGTACGACCCGTCGGCGAGCATGCGCTCCACGTCAGTCGGCGACAACGGCGGCCGACCCGGCGATCGGGGATTCCACACGGCTTTGGGTTGCGGAGCGATGCCTATGGGCTTCGAAGGATGCATGCCTCGGGCAATGACGCTGAGAAGATCGGTGCTGGCCGACCTAGTGACACGCCCGCCGTTCAGAGACCCAGACTCCGGTCGTCGAGCGAAAAACGCGGAGGCTGCACGGGCATGGGGAAGGGCGCGATCCCTCGGACCAGGTCCGCGAAGCCGTCGATTGGCCGGGGGCGGGCGAAACGGTAGCCCTGGGCGACGTCGCAGCCCATGGCGACCAGCTCGGCGATCTGGGCGTCGGTCTCGACGCCTTCCGCGATCACCCCGAGGCCCAGTGTCCGGGCCAAGCCCACCACCGCCGCGACGATCGCCGAATCTTTGGGGTCCGCGCCCAGCCCGCCGATGAATGAGCGGTCGACCTTCACCCAGTCGACCGGCAGCCACTTGAATTGGCTCAGCGACGAGTAGCCCGTCCCGAAGTCGTCGATGCTCAGCGAGCAGCCCAGCGACTTCACCCGCTGGATCATCGCGAGCGCCGCGTTGGTGTCCACCGTTAGCGCGCTCTCGGTGATCTCGAGGCACAACATCTGCGGATCGACCGCGTGCAGCTCGAACAGATGCTCGAGCTGCACGACGAGGTCGTCTTGTTCAAGCTGGCGGGGCGACACGTTCACCGCAACGACGAATCCGTCGGGGGCATCGGGCGCCCACCGTGCTGCGGCGCGAACCGCCTCGTCGAACACCCACGCGCCGAGTGACACGATCAGGCCGCTCTCCTCGGCGACCTCGATGAAGTCCGCGGGCTCGAGGATGCCCCAAGCCGGGTGCTGCCAGCGGACCAGGGCCTCGGCGCCGATGCACCGGCCGTTTCGGAGGTTTACTATCGGTTGGAAGAAGAGACGTAGCTCGCCCCGCCCTATAGCGCTGCGCAGCGCGTGCTCAATGGCGTCGCGTCAGCGATTGCGCACGAGCAGACGGTCTTCTCGCAGATGACGCGTGAGGAGCGCGCCGCGGCGATCGCGAGGACCCATGAGATCCACCGGGGTCTCGGCGTGCCGGTCAGCTCTGAGCGGGTCTTGGTTTGCGCGAAGTGCCGTCGGTGCGCGCGTTCGTCTTCGCGCCGGCGAATAGCTCATCGAGGACCCGCGCCGCGGCTTGGAGGTCCGCGTCGGTCACCGGCCGGAGGAGCGTCGCCCACACACGCGTTCCCTCGGCGGTGATGCCGGTGCGGATCGGTTCGCCGAGCTGGCGGGCGGCCTTGCGGGCAGCGGCTCGCCACTCCTCCACGGCTGGCACCGACCAGGTCGAGACGCTCACGAGATGCCCGCCAGCAAGTTCGGGTGCGAGGGTGCGGGCGAGCCGTTCGATGCGGCCCGCCTCGATCCCGACGACCTTCCGTGCGTGCACGGCAGTGAACGGGCGCGCGGTCCTGATGACGCGGGTTCGGGCGCGGGTTGCTGGAAAACTGCTGGAAGACTCGACGGGAATCGTCAGGCGGCTTGGTCTTTCATCGCCTGCTGCCAGTCGATGACGACGGCGTTGGGCTCGGCGCCCACCCTGACCGGCACGCGGGAGCCGGGGAACAGGAACGGGAGCGCCTCGGGTGGGGTCGCGTTGCCGACCTGGATCTGGTACGGGTCCGCGCCGTCCGGCATCACCGTGAGCATGAATGCCTGAATCTCGACTCCTTCGGGGTTGCGCATCCCGACCGGTTCGAACTGGACGATCACCGCTTTGGCGGCTCGGCCGGTCTCGAGTATCTGCGCGGCCGTCATCGTGTTCGGGTCGCGCGCGATGGTCACCTCGGGGGGTTCGTGCTCGAGGTCGAGAACGATCTCGTTGTGGTCAACAGGGTTGGCCCTGACTGCGACGACCGCGTTCGTGCCGGACAGTTGGGGCAGGTACACCTCGGGCACGCGCTGCTTGCACGTGGTCTCGTAGGTCGGGACGTTGTCGAGTGTGACCTGCACCCGGAAGGTGCAGACGCGTTCCACGAGCTTGTTGCCGACCCGCATCGTCGTGCTCTGCGCCTTGACCTCCATGATGAGCCCGCGCCCTGGCATGCCGTTCTCGAGCAGCTTCTTGTCGGTGCCACCTGTCATCTTCTTCAAGAACCCCATGGAATCACGACCTTCCGTCGCCGCTTCGCGGGGGCGCGCCTCGGCTCCCGCAGACCTATCGATCGGACGGCGCGAGGTGACTCTTGAGAGGCGAACGACTGGCTGGGGCGATGGAGCTCGATGAGCGTGACGGCTCAGCGAAGCCCGAGACGCGCGCGATGCCCACCGGGCAGCAGCGACCACGAGGCGATCACGATGCCCGGCACCCGCATCGCGCCCCGACGCTCGATCCGCCATCGCTCCGGTGTCTCCACTATCAGCTCGACGGTCAACCCCTCATTGAAACCGCGATCGCTCCGCGCCACCAAGGGCCGAAGGACCAGGACCGGCGAGTCGAACGCCGAGCACGCGCGAGCGATGCGGCCGGCGACCTCGTCGGGCGATCACCGACCCAAGGCATTCGCGTGCTAGGAACGCCGCTGTGCGGCGGGTCGTGATCATGGGCGCGGGCGGACGCGACTTCCACAACTTCAATGTCGTCTTCCGCGACGACCCCGAATGCCTTGTCGTGGCTTTCACGGCCGCACAGATTCCGGGAATCGACGAGCGGACCTACCCCCCGTCGCTCGCCGGAGCCCGGTATCCGAACGGGATCCCCATCGTCCCCGAGCACGACCTGGCGGAGATCGTGCGGCGCAACAATGTCGACGAGGTCGTCTTCGCCTACTCCGACCTCTCACACGAAGACGTGATGCACCGTGCGTCGATCTCGCTGGCCGCAGGCGCCGATTTCACGCTGCTGGGGCCGCGTTCCACGATGCTGCAGTGTCCCAAGCCAGTCGTCGCAGTGTGTGCGACCCGTACCGGCGCCGGCAAGAGCCAGACGAGTCGCCGGATCGGTCGGATGCTGTTCGACGCCGGGCTTCGAGTCGCGCTCGTGCGCCATCCCATGCCGTATGGCGACTTAGAAAGGATGCGCGTGCAGCGATTCGCCAGCCTCGCCGACATCGATGCCGCCGATCCCACGATCGAGGAACGCGAAGAGTACGAGCTCCCTGTCGCGCTCGGGTTGGTGATGTATGCCGGTGTCGACTACGGCGCGATCGCCGCGCAGGCGGCCGCGGAGGCAGACGTCATCGTCTGGGACGGCGGCAACAACGACTTCCCGTTTCTCGCGCCCGCTCTCCTCATCGTCGTTGCCGACCCATTACGCGTGGGCGACGAGCAACGCTTCCATCCCGGCGAGACGTGCCTTCGGATGGCCGATGTCGTCGTTGTGAACAAGATCGATGCCGCCGAGCCGGACGCGGTCCGCCGACTCCTCGCGACGGTCGCCGAGACGAACCCCGGCGCCGCCGTGGTGCGGGCCTCGTCGCCGGTCACGCTCGCACCGGGGCCCGACCTCCGCGGTTGTCGCGTGCTGGTGATCGAGGACGGCCCCACGATCACCCACGGCGGCCTGCCCTTCGGCGCGGGGACGGTCGCGGCGCGTGATGGCGGCGCGGGAACCATCGTCGACCCGCGACCATGGGCCGTCGGCTCTATTGCCGAGACGTTCGCACGCTACCCGGGTATCGGGCCGGTGCTCCCCGCGATGGGCTACTCACCTGTGCAACTCGACGACCTCGCGCGCACGATCCGGGCCGTCGACTGCGACGTGGTGGTCACCGGGACACCGATCGACCTCGGACGGTTGCTCGAGATCGGGCACCCCCTCCGCCACGCCACCTATGAGCTGCGCGAGATCGGCCACCCCAACCTCGCCGACACGCTCGCCCCGCTCGTGCGGGAGGCGCTCGACCGCAGGGAGCACGACCGCGGGCTCAGGGAGCCGCCGATCAGCCCGGAGGGATGAGCTCCATCCCCTTGGTGCGCTCGCTAATCGTCGTTCCCGCTTCACCTCGCAGCACTGCGGCGGCATCTTCGATCGAGCCGATCGCCGCCCATCCCGCTCCGGACGCCGCGAAGTCGGTAGCCGCCTCGACCTTCGGACCCATCGAGCCGGCGTCGAACTCGATGTTGCGCAGCGCGTCGGGGTGCGCCCGACGCACGAGTTTCGCTTCCGGTGTCCCCCAGTTGAGGTACACGCCCTCGGCGTCGGTGAGCAGCAACAACGTATCGGCACGCGCCGCACTCGCGAGCAGGGCAGCCGACAGATCCTTGTCGACGACCGCCTCGACACCGCGCAGCACGGATCCCTCGTCGACCACCACGGGGATACCGCCACCACCCGCGCACACGACGACGACGCCCGCCTCGACGAGCAGCGCGATCGTGTTGCGCTCCACGAGCTCGAGCGGCCGAGGCGAGGCGACGACGCGTCGTCGCGCCCCACCGACGTCCACGAAGTGCCAACCGAGTTTGCGGCCGAGGCGCTCCGCGTCCCCGGTCGTGTGCCGCGGACCGATGGGCTTCGTGGGGTGGCGGAACGCCGGATCCGACTCCGACACGATGACCTGCGTGAGGAGCGTGGCGCACTCCCGACCGGGCAGATGATTGCGCAGCTCCTGCTCGAGGATGTAGCCGATCATGCCCTCGCTCTCGGCACCGAGGATATCGAGCGGGGCCGGCGCCATTCCCGGCGAAGCTTGGCTTTGCATCGCGAGCATCCCGACTTGGGGTCCGTTGCCGTGCGTCACGATAAGCGCATGCTCCCTCGCGATTTGAGCCAACGCGGCCGCCGCCGCGGCGACGTTCCGGCGCTGGTGCTCGGCGTCCGGAGGATCACCCCGGCGCAAGAGTGCGTTTCCGCCGAGCGCGACGACAACCCGCACCGTCATCGTGCTCTGTCGCGCGCCGGGTCGAGGATGACACGGCGCTCAGCGGCACCGATCGCCTGGCGCGCCGGTTCGACCACATCGGGATTCACGGAGATCCAGTCGATGCCGAAACGAAAGAGCACCACAACGGTCGCGCCGGTCTTGTGAGCAAATGCGGCAGCCGAGCCGAGCGCGCACGTTCGGCAAACGCCGACCCATCGAGCGGCACGATGATCGTGTCAGCCACGGGCGTCGTCCTCATGCTGCAACGCGCTGCACATCCGGGAGATTCGGCCTCCTCACGTTCGCGGCGATCGACGCTTCCGGCCCGTGAAGGCACTTCGCGCAACCCACGGACGGTCGTGCAACGGCTCGATCAAGGGTGCCATCGGTGGATGATCCGCCGGACATCCTCGTTCCAGCAACGCGCGCAAAGCCCGCGCTTGACGGCTTTCTCTTCGTGACAGCGTCGACACATCTTCATCATCTTCGAGCCTCCGAGTTCGCCACGTGCGCGACCTCGTCGCCGAAATCACTCGCTCAGTCCACGATCGCTCCATGGGCGGCACATCAGCCGTGTAGGTGGACGCGGCCGCCTTCGAACTCCTCGATCTCGACCGCCGCAGCATCGAGCAACTTGTGCGCGAGCTCGGCGAGCGCCCGCGCGGTCGCCAACTCCTCGCCGACACGCGGCCGATCCGGATCCCGCGAATTGCGGCGGGCTCGGCCCCACCCGGCCAACTCCCCCTCGCCCACGCGCAGGAGCGCTTTGGCCTCGGTTTCGACGTCGTCCTCCTCGATCAGCACCTCAATAGTCCAAACCCTGCTCTCACTGTGGGGCTTCACGGTGCTCCCCCTTCCTCGCGCGTCGTACTTGCAGCATGGTGGAACCTCAGGATCGCTCGGTAGGGTCGGAGGTCACAACGCGTGCACCCGCGCACGGTGCCGGCGAGGTGACCGGCTCCTGGCACAACCCGCTCCTGGCACTGTGGAGACGTCGGGACGCTCGTCAGCGCGCGCTTGCTGGTTCGCTCCGCATGGGCGTACAACGCCCGTGACCTGCGGCTTCGTGGTCGGGCTGGCGGGACTCGAACCCGCGACCTTTGGTCCCCCAGACCAACGCGCTAACCAAGCTGCGCCACAGCCCGTACGGCCGGTGAGTGTATTCGCTGCTTCTGGGATGAGCTTGCGACCGTAGCGGTCGAAAACTCTGCCCAGAACGGGTGATGTCGCGACGCGCCGGGCGGTCACCTCACGACAGCTGGTGCACCAGCCACTCGATGCCCTGCAGGAAGCGGTAGCCGAGGTAGACGACGACCGCGCCCCCGAGCAGCTTCAGGTGCCACGGCATCGGCCCGGGGTCGTCGACATCGTCAACGCCGTGCACGCCGGGCGCGCTCGAGACCGCGGGCGCGTGGGCACGTCCGGGGTCGACCGGCCGGCCGCAGTTCGCGCACGTGCCGTCGGTGCGCACGGTCGACGGGTTGAGATACCGGTCACACGACGGGCACCACGGCACCGCGACGACCGCCGATCAGACCGGCGGCACGCCGTGATGACGTGGGAACGTCTCGCGCTGCCGCGAGCGCGCGAGCGCGAACCGGCGCACCAGCTCGTCGCGCAGCTCCTCGGGCGGCACGACCGCGTCGACCACCAGCTCGGCCGCGAGGTGCACGATGTCGACGTTCTCCTCGTACTCGGCACGCCGCTCGGCCACGTACGCGGCGCGCTCGTCGGGATCGTCGATCGCCTGGATCTTGTTGTAGAAGACCGCGTTGACGGCAGGCTCCGGGCCCATCACCGCGATCTGTGCGCTCGGCAGCGCGAGGCACGCGTCGGGATCGAATGCCGGCCCGCACATCGCGTAGAGACCGGCACCGTACGCCTTGCGCACGATCACGGAGATCTTCGGCACCGTGGCTTCGGTGACCGCGCTGATCATCTTGGCGCCGTGGCGAATGATTCCCTCGCGCTCCACCTGCGATCCGATCATGAAGCCGGGGACGTCAGCCAGGAACAGCAGTGGCACGTTGAACGCGTCGCAGTACCAGACGAAGCGGGCTGCCTTGTCGGCCGAGTCGACGAAGAGCACGCCACCCAGATGCATCGGATTGTGGGCGACGATGCCGACGACCTCGCCCGCGAGCCGGGCGAAGCCGATGACCAGTTCCTTCGCGAACAGCGGCTTGATCTCGAAGAAGCTTTCGTCGTCGACCACGAGATTGT
>DASVIY010000168.1:0-1617 GCA_036386195.1 Acidimicrobiia bacterium
CCGGTCGACGACCCGGCGTTCAAGGAGGCCGAGCACTCCGTCGACCAGCAGGTGCGCAAGATGTTGTCGATCCACGGCAGCCGCACCGTCGACGACATCCACCGCGAGCTCGGCAAGGTGCTCTGGGACAACTGCGGGATGGCACGCACCGAGCAGAGCCTCACGAAGGCACTCTCGGAGATCCCGGCCATCCGGGACGAGTTCTGGAAGAACGTGCGCGTGCTCGGCGAGAACGAGACGCGCAATCAGGCCTTGGAGAAGGCCGGGCGCGTCGCCGACTTCCTCGAGTTCGGCGAGCTCTTGGTGCTCGACGCGTTGAGGCGCAACGAGAGCTGCGGCGGGCACTTCCGCGAGGAGTACCAGACCGAGGAGGGCGAGGCACTCCGCGACGACGAGCACTTCAGCTACGTCGCCGCGTGGGAGTTCAACGGTGTCGGCGCCGAGCCCCAGCTGCACAAGGAGCAGCTCGAGTTCGAGTACGCCCACCCCTCGACCCGTTCGTACAAGTAACCGCGAGTCCGGCAAAGAAGAGGACCCTCGTGCCCGAGACCATGCGCATCACCCTGACGGCCTGGCGCCAGACCGGTCCCGACGCGCCCGGTGCGTTCGAGACCTACGACGTGCCCGGCGTGAGCCCCGACATGTCGTTCCTCGAGATGCTCGACATCGTGAACGAGCGGCTGACGCTCGGCGACAAAGAGCCGATCGCGTTCGACCACGACTGCCGGGAAGGCATCTGCGGCTCGTGCGGGATGATGATCAACGGCGTGCCCCACGGGCCCGAGCGCGGCACCGCGACCTGCCAGCTGCACATGCGCAAATTCCGCGACGGAGATCACGTCACCATCGAGCCGTGGCGCGCCGCGAGCTTTCCCCTCGTGCGCGACCTCATCGTCGACCGCAGCGCGTTCGACCGCATCATCGAATCGGGCGGCTACGTGTCGGTAGCCACCGGTGGTGCGCCCGACGGGAACCTGATCCCGGTCCCGAAGGGCGTCGCCGACGCCGCGATGGACGCGGCCGCGTGCATCGGCTGCGGCGCGTGCGTCGCCGCGTGCCCCAACGGCGCCGCGCAGCTGTTCACCGCGGCGAAGTTGCAACACCTCAACCTCATGCCGCAGGGCCAGGCCGAGCGCTGGGACCGAACGGTGGAGATGGTCGAGACGATGGAGTCGTACTTCGGCTCGTGCACGAATCACCGCGAGTGCGAAGCCGCGTGCCCGAAGTCGATCTCCATCGACTTCATCGCGTTGATGAACCGCGACTACGCCAAGGCGCAGCTCAAGCAGCGCCGCCTCGTCGGCCAGAGTTTCCCGTAGCCCTTCCGGGCGTCAGGGGTCGATCAGGCGCAAGCCTTCGTCGGCGCCCGACGACATCGGCGCGACGTGAGCGTTGAAGCTGCTCGCCGCCTGGTCGATCACGCCCGACCGCAGCTTGGTGCGCACGGTCGGCGCCGTAGCCGCGATCCCGAGGGCAACGCCGATCCCGCGCGGGAAGAGATCGCCGAAGTAAGGCGCGTCGCCGAACGCGAAGATCCCGCCGTCGCGCGCGACCAGCCAGTAACCGTGCCCGGTCGGGGTGGCCGCCATCCCGACGACGGGCTGGTTGAGGTGCTGG
>DASVIY010000169.1:0-2601 GCA_036386195.1 Acidimicrobiia bacterium
CTCCGAGCAGTTCGCCACGTTCGGTCCCGACACCCTCGCCGAGGCCCAGAACCGGGGGTACCACCCCCACTGGACGATCCGCGAGTCGGCCCGGGCCCGGGCGGCCGACTCCGACTGAGGCCGCGCATCGCGCCTCTTAGGCCACCGACGCCGGTGCGCGGAGCTCGACCGGAAGGTCGTGCACGACGCCTTGCAGCTTCGCGTTGAACGCCACATCGGAGAGCGCCGGCGCGCTGGGCAGTGCCGTTGGGTCGTCGGGTAGCCCATCGAGCTCCACCCACGACGTGCAGCCGCCGTACTCGTCGCGCCACGGAACGACGATCGGCTCGACCAGCTGGTGCACGCGCAGCGCCAGCACCCACAGCGGGTCGCGGCGCTTCCAGTTGAGCCGGCTCGCTGCGTACTCGGGGGCCCAGATGAGCTTCGAGTCGAGCGCGGCAAGGTGCTCCGGCTCGGTCAGAGTGGCGACACCCACGATGTCGGCCCAACCGGGGATGCGAATAGCACGCTCGGGTGGCGCGGCGGCGACTTCGAGATCGACCCAGTGCCGGTACGGCGCCTTGAGCAGCTCGGGCCGCTGGTGCTCGGCCGTCGGGTAGAGCCAGAGGCGCGTCGCGTGCAGGCCGAAGTGCCGGCCGTCTTCGCGTATTCCGCCTTTGCGCACGTCGAGGATCTGTTCGCCCTCGAGCAACGCGCGCACGATGACGCCCCATTCCTTGAACGCCGGTGTGGACACCCTGGTATCGGTCGGGAGGGTCATCGGCACCCACGATAATGGAGACGTGGTCGACACCATCATGTCGGGTGATCTCAAGCTGGCGGCCCATCTCGCGCGGCCGCCGGGCTCGACGCCCGTCCCCGGCGTCGTGCTCTGCCACGGTTTCCCGATCGGTCCGCGCGGCGCGGCCACCTCGCCGGCCACGTACTTCGAGCTCGTCGACCGGATTGCGCGCGACGCCGGCTGGGCGGCGCTGGCGTTCCACTTTCGCGGGTGCGGCACGTCTGAAGGCGACTTCTCGGTCGACGGATGGCTGGCTGATATCGGCGCGGCCGTCGGCGCACTCGACGATCGCCACGACGTGCGCGGCCTCTGGCTCATCGGCGTCGGCGAAGGCGGGATGCTCGCAGTCTGCGCGGCTGCAGATGATGCGCGCGTACGTGGCGTCGCGACGCTCGGCGCGCCGATCACGTTCGGTGACTCTGCCCGCGAGCCGGGACGGCTCCTGCAATACGCGCGCGACGCGGGGATGATCACCACACCGGATTTTCCGAGCGACGTCTCGGCGTGGAACCGCGCAGTGACGCAAACCGACGCGGTGAAGGCGGCGCATCGTCTTCCGCCGCGGCCGCTCCTGGTGCTGCACGGCTCCGACGACCAGGAAGTTCTTGTCGACGAGGCTCGCGCGCTCGCCGACGCGGCGCGGCCGTTTTCAGAGCTGTGCGTCGTGCATGCGGGCGGACATCGCCTCCGCCACGACCCGCGCGCCATCGCGGCCCTCCTCGGCTGGCTCGACCGTCAGGCCCGCTGATAATTGACGGGCTAGCGTTTCCACCGTGAGAGCCCTGGTGCTGGCAGGTGGTTCCGGCACCCGTCTCCGTCCGATCACCTACACGAGCGCGAAGCAGCTCG
Organism: Acidimicrobiia bacterium; assembly: GCA_036386195.1. Classification (GTDB taxonomy): domain Bacteria; phylum Actinomycetota; class Acidimicrobiia; order IMCC26256; family JBBRZM01; genus JBBRZM01. The sequence goes on from DASVIY010000169.1 coordinate 1,631, forward strand.
TGCCGCTCGCCAACAAACCAATTCTGTTCTTCGGGCTCGAAGCGATCGCCGCGGCCGGTATCCACGAGGTCGGGATCGTGGTCGGCGACACCGAACTCGACATCCGCGCCGCCGTCGGTGACGGTTCACAGTTTGGGCTGTCCGTCACGTATCTGCGTCAAGACGCGCCGCTCGGACTTGCCCACGCGGTCTTGATCGCGCGCGACTTTCTCGGCGACGAGCCGTTCGTGATGTACCTCGGCGACAACCTCGTCGTCGATGGCATCAAGAGCTTTGTCGACGAGTTCATGCACGAACAGCCGTGCGCGCTGGTGTTGCTGACCAAAGTCGACCATCCCGAGCAGTTCGGCGTGGCGGAGCTGGGCCCCGCCGGCGACCTCGTCAGCCTGGTCGAGAAACCGGTGTCGCCGCCAAGCGACCTCGCGCTCGTCGGCATCTACCTGTTTGACGCGCGGATCCATCAAGCGGTGCGCGCGATCCAACCGTCGGCGCGCGGGGAGCTCGAGATCACCGACGCGATCCAGTGGCTGCTCGATCGGGGTTACGCCGTGCGCCCGCACATTCTCGAGTCGCCGTGGATCGACACCGGCAAGCTCACCGACCTGCTCGACGCCAATCAGATCGTGCTCGAGGGACTGACCACCAGCATCGAAGGTGTCGTCGACGACGCGTCGAGCCTCGACGGCACCGTCATCGTCGGTCCCGGCGCGCAGGTCATCGCGAGTGAGCTGCGCGGCCCGCTCGTGATCGGCGCGTCGACGAAGGTGGTGCGCTCGGTTATCGGCCCGTCGGTCTCGCTCGGGCCCGACTGTGAGGTCGTCGATGCCACGATCGAGCACTCGGTCGTGCTCGAGGGCGCACGAATCAGCCAGGTCGATCGGATCGCCGACAGCTTGATCGGGCGGCACGCGAATGTCGCCGGCTCGCCGAGCGCGACGAGCACCTACCGGTTGCACATCGGGGATCACTCC